>NZ_DJSX01000077.1:0-43126 GCF_002439135.1 Pseudomonas sp. UBA6323
CCGATGTCGGATTAAAAGAGCTTCTGGAGTTTATCCTGGAGAATCATCCGGCTAATATCAACACTATAACGACTCAGCGCCCACTCATCACTCAAAGATCTATCGAATGTTGGCTTAAATTGTTGCGAGAAAAAGGGCTGGCCGAGTTCAAGGGTGCCCAGAGCGGGCGGCTCTGCGTGATAGGCGATTGAATATGCTGAAAGGACCGATTGCTCTCGCGACTATCCGTACCAGTTTTGTCTTGGGACTACGCTTTGTTGTGCAAGCCGGCAGCTTGTTGCTGGTCGCTCGGATGCTGGGACCTGAGCAATTTGGGGCATTTGCGGGTATTGCAGCGCTGGCTGTGCTGCTGGGAACGCTATCTACCTTCGGTACGCATTTGGTGCTATTGGCCGCGATTTCTAAAGACCCGTCCAGGCGTGTGGCGGTGTTGTCGTATGCATTGCCGACTACCTTGCTGTGCGGCGGTACGCTGCTGATCGCCTTTGTGTTGATTTGCACCCAGCTACTGCGTGTCAGTGGCGTGGGTTGGGGCATGCTGCTTTCGCTTGGGGTGGCAGAGATGCTGCTGATGCCACTGTCTGCCTTGGTGGTGGTGGAAGTGCTGGCTGCCGAACATACGGCGCGCTCTCAGTTGCTGCAGACGCTACCGCTGGCGTTGCGTCTGGTGGCTGCCGCCCTGGTGGGTTGGTTGGCACCGGCAGAACCACTGACGGTCTATGGCTATGGCTATTGCATGGCGACGGCGATTGGCTTGCTGGTGATGCTGGGCTGCCTCCCTAGCCGCTGGCCGCAGCCGCGCCTGTGGCGCCGGCCTGGTGGGCGGGAGCTGCGTGAGGCGGCTAGTTACGCCGCGCTCAACATCACGGCGTCTGGCCCTGCGGAGCTGGACAAGACGCTGGCCATCAAATTGCTGCCATTACCCGCAGCAGGCTTGTACGCGGCGGGCGCGCGGATGGTGGGCGCGGTCACGTTGCCGGTGGTCGCTTTGATGTTGTCGGCATTGCCACGCTTGTTTCGCGAAGGGCAGGAGCAGCCGCAGCGCGCCTATCAGCTGTTACGGTGGATTTTTGGTGCTACAACTCTTTACGGTATGGGGCTGGCGGCAGCTCTGTGGTGTTGCGCTCCGCTATTCGTCTGGTTGTTAGGCGAAAAATATCAGGGGGTGGAGGAGGTGATCCGGTGGTTGTGTTTTGCAGTGCCTGCCATGGCGCTGCGTATAGCGGTGGGCAACGCGTTAATGGCGCTGGGTAAGCCTTGGATGAGGGTGGGATTCGAGGTGGCAGGCCTGGCGGTATTGAGCGTGGCGGCCCTTCTTTTGACGACTCATGGGGGTATGCATGGTCTTGTCTTGGCGCTCGTGTGTTCCGAGTGGGCAATGGTGCTAATGGGGGGATGGCTAATTGTTCGCACTCGTCTCCGACGGCATTGAGCTTGTTAGATCGACATGCTGAAATTCTATTTATGACTTCCTTCTTATGTTCTGATAGGCCAGTATTAAGATTTTGGAGAGATTTTTAGTAATTGTTGCTCCAAGCCCATCATGCCTTATTTTTTCTATGGTTTTTTTATGAAGAACTTGGCGCTCGCTCTCGATGTGGCTGTTGTTGTAATTTTCAGGATGTTTGAGTGCATCAATTATGTAAATATCAAGATTTTGTGCTAGAGAAATCCAATGGTCGGATCTGTATGTCGCCTGTCTTTGCTTTTTTGTTATGTTCTGTGCTGCGCCTCGCGTTAGTCCATAGCTAAATGCGCCTGCTATGAAATGCCTTTCTAGGAAATTAATCTTCTTTGCTTTTTCGCGTGGAGGTGTAATGTATTTGTTGTGGCGTCTGTTGATATGTGTGCCGCAAAATATAATACTATTTCCGCTGGTTTGACTCGTGGCGTCCAGTGCTTTTTCTAGTTCTTGCTCAGTGCCAATTATGTCGTCTTCTAGAATGAGGCAATGAGTATAAGTGCTCTCGAGAAACTTTTGAATCGCGATCAAATGACTACGCGCGCAAGCTAGTTCGGCAGGAGATATTATTTTTCCCAAGCGCTTTTGAGTATTCATCATTGCTTGGAAATAATCGTTGCTTGATATGGTGTTCTTGTCAATGGCGTCAATTAAATTGATGGTGTTATAAGAAAGAGGGAATTGTGCTTTTAGTTTTTCACGTCTCTCTATCTCGCTTTTGAGTGAAATTAAGTAGATTGCTGGAGTGTTCTTCATTGATTTATCTTTGGGGTGGTTATAGATGATTTACCTGTTTTTGTAGAGCCTTCCTTTATTCCTTTCCACATGCTTTTGATTTGTCGGCTGCGGGAGGGGCCTATCATGGCCATAACTCCGGTCGTCAAAAGCAGCTTTGCCACAGCCCAGACTTTCCAAACCCTGGGGATATAATATCTCCTCATAAGAATGGCGGCATTGCGGTATAGGTAGTAATGTCGTTGCGGCGAGCGAACCGGCCAAACTCTCCACCCGAACAGCCAGAAACGTATGCTGGCCTGGCCCATGCTGTGGCTAAATACTGCCTCTGGAATACCCCACAAACCGTATCCATGCGCCATGACCCGAAATGCCCACTCGGTGTCTACATGGTCAATGAACAATGTTTCATCAAGGCCGCCTAGTTGCTGGAATAACGTTATGGGCACGAGTGTTCCGCTACCGTTGAGGTTCGAGCATGGTATAGGCGAGTTAGAACCTATTGATGGATAAGCTCGCTTCCACCTCCATCGGCTGCTTTGGTGGAAGCCATGTGTCAGACCGGTATCGGGATCTGCCAGTAATGGCCCTACGCATCCTACTCTGTAATCCTGTGATTGAAGATTATCGAACGCAGTAAGTAGAGCGGTAATGCTGCCTGGCTGTGGCTCGCTGTCTTGGTCTAACAAGAGTACGAATTCCGGGCAGGGGGTCAATGTAGCTAACCAGTTCACGCCACGGTTGATAGCGGCTGCTAGACCCAGGTTAGAGTCGCTTCGTATCAGATGTACATTCTTAAAATTGCTTGCGACAATTTCTATCTCTGCCCAATGCTGAGGTTGGGATGCATTGTCCACAATGACCTTGATGCTGGATGTAGGCAATGCGCGTAGCTGTGCCTCTAGTTCCATTTGTGAGGGATTGAAAGTTACTGTGACTGTCGCTAGGCGCGAGATTGCTGCCAATTCTTGAGTCGCTGGTTTTTTAGGCTCGGTCATGAATAATCCGATTCAATGCCGCGCTTATGCGTTGACCGAAGACTGGCCAGGCAAAACCCTGAGCAAAGGTAGTTATGTTGGCTCGCCACGGTGTAGGGTCGTCAGTCAGCACCTGCAATACTGCCTGAGTCAGTGCAGGGTAGTTATCAGGTGCAATTAAATGGCCGGATTGCCCTTCGCCAACCGCGTCGATCACCCCTCCGGTAGCAAATGCCACGGTGGGTACACCATGCGCGGCGGCTTCGATGGCAACCATGCCAAAGCCTTCCGGGTCATCGGGGATGTGGCGTACAGGAAATACATGCACATTAGAGGCTTCGTAGGCTGTGGTCAGCAGAAGTTGGTCAGTGATGACCCCCAGAAATCTGATATGCCCGGCTATGCCGGATTGTTTTGCTTGGGCCCGAATGCAATCCACGTTCTGGATGCCGGCGCCCAAAGAGTTCTTCGGAGCTTCGCCAATCACTACCAGCACGCTATCAGGTTCGGCCTGCACGATAGCGGGCAGGGCCTGCTCTACAAATTCCCTCAACCCCTTGCGGGTGGTCAGGCGTCCCACGGACAGTAGAATCTTTTTGTCGGCAAGCCCGTGTTGTTCTTTAAATGCCGTGATGCGTTCTGCCGGTTGTGGTGCTTCTGGCAGGCTGACGCCGGGATAGACAATACTGATGCTGTTTGGATTGACGCCGGCTGCGACGGCCAGCGTTTGCGTGGGCGCGCTGTTGACGATGACCTTATCTAGCTTCTTGAATATTGGCCGCCAGAGTCTGCGATACAGGCTGTGATTGACGCTAATGTCGAAGCCATGCAGATATGCTGCCGAGCGGGCGCCGCTTAGTTTGCTCAGCAACCAAGCAATGGGCGCCGTCAGGCCGCTACCCGCGAGAATGACATCCGGTTTCCATCGCAAGGTAATCCACAATCCCCTGAGAAATGCCATCAGCAGAAACAGTGGCAGAGGTTTGAGTGGCGCTTCGGTTAACCTGACCGACTGTGGACTCAGCGCTTTGGCTCCTTTAGGGCCAATCACGTGAACCTCATTCTGTTTGGCTAGTTCGTCAGCCATATGCCAATTCAGGCGCTCCATCCCGCCAACCAGCGGCGGCAGGTTGCGGGTGATCAGGAGAGTGCGTGGGCGCTTGGGCATGCTGTCTCGCAGTTATGTGTTGTTTAGCCAGGCGGGCTTAGGCCGGAACCACATTGCTCTGCCGTTGCATGCGGCCGCGTGTGTCGACGATCAGCTTTGCCTGGCCCTGCAGTTGCTCATAATCGAAGCTGTCGTGGTCCGTAGCGAGAATCAGGCAATCATAGCTGGCGATGTTGTCCGCACTCAGCTGGATGGACTGCAGGTCGAAGTGATGGTCGCGTTTTTTGGGGAAAGTTGGGATATGCGGGTCGCTGTAGTCGACTTCGGCGCCTTTGCTTTGTAACAGTTCCATGATTTCCACTGCCGGCGATTCGCGGCTGTCGTCGATGTTTTTCTTGTAGGCAAGACCCAGCACCAGAATGCGGCTGCCTTTAACTGCCCTGCCGTGTTCGTTGAGCGCATCGGCAGTTTTCTGCACAACCCAGTGCGGCATGTAGTGGTTGATTTCGCCGGCCAGTTCGATGAATCGGGTGTTGATGCCATATTCCTTGGCCTTCCATGTGAGATAGAAGGGATCGATGGGAATACAGTGTCCGCCGAGGCCTGGGCCAGGTTGATACGGGGTGAAGCCAAAGGGTTTGGTAGCCGCGGCACGAATGACTTCATGTATATCGATGCCCATTTTGTCGGCAACGATCTTCATTTCGTTGACCAAGCCAATATTCACCGCACGGTGAATGTTCTCCAGCAGCTTGGTCATTTCGGCAGTGCGGGTGCTGCTGACGGGCACTAATGAACGGATGGCGTGCTGGTAGAGTGCCTGGCCCAGCTCCAGGCAGCTTGGCGTCATGCCTCCGATGACTTTGGGAATGTCATGGGTGCCATAGTGCGTATTCCCTGGGTCTTCCCTTTCGGGGGAGAACACCAGTGCGCAGTTTTTCCCTGGCGTTAATCCCTTTGCCTCCAGGCGAGGGGCGAGTTCCTCGTCCGTGGTCCCGGGCCAGGTGGTGCTTTCCAAGCTGAGTAATTGGCCAGCTCGGAAGTGCGGGAGTATTGCTTCCACGGTGTTGATAACGAAGCTCAGGTCGGGTTCCCGATGTACGTTGAGTGGGGTGGGGACGCAGATGATCAATGCGTCGGCTTCACCGCTACGGGAGAAATCGGTAGTAGCTTCCAGCCCCTGTGCTAAGGCGTTCTTGATGCGCTGAGGCGTTAACCTCTCGATATAGCTTTGCCCGGCGTTGAGCGTGTCGACCTTGTAATTATCGATGTCGAAGCCGATGACCTTGATGCCGACTTCGCAAAAGCGCAACGCGAGGGGAAGGCCGACATAGCCCAGACCATAAATACCGACAGTTGCGGTGCCTGAGGTGATTCTTTCTCGCAGAAGAGCTAGCGCTTCGTTCACGGTAGGGCTCATGTTTGATGTGGGCTTCGTTGCTGCATGATGCCAGACCTTTTAGGATGAGGCCGCGTGTTTAATCACGCTTGTGAAGTGCTGAAGCAGCCGATTTACCGTGCTGTCAGGTATCGATCTGTGCGTACGAAACCAATAGGCCTGCGGCGAATTCATGCCAGGCAGCCAAGTATCACTACATGCTAAGGGGGGACGCCCTGCCGTGAATCTATACATCCCTGGTTTGCGAGGTTTCGCCTTGGGGTAGGGCTCCCACGAAAAGCTGTTTGAGGCTCTTATCTGATCGGCATTAAGCTGCGAGCTATGATGCGGAGGTCTACAACGCCAACCGCATCGACAAATCCACTGCCTTCACATCCTTGGTCAGCGTCCCCAGCGAGATGTAGTCCACGCCCGTTTCGGCGACTGTGCGCAAGGTGCTGTCGTTGATGCCGCCAGAAGCTTCGAGTTTGGCGCGGCCGGCGGTGAGGTTTACGGCTTCGCGCATGTCTTCCAATGACAGTTCGTCAAGCATGACGATGTCGGCGCCGGCTTCCAGCGCTTCGCGCAGTTCTTCCAGGCTTTCCACTTCCACTTCCACCGGCTTGCCGGGGGCGATCTGCTGGGCGGCTGAAACTGCCTGGGCGATGCCGCCGCAGGCGGCGATGTGGTTTTCCTTGATCAGAAAGGCGTCGAACAGGCCGATGCGGTGGTTGTGGCAGCCGCCGCAGGTTACGGCGTATTTCTGTGCCAGTCGCAGGCCGGGAAGAGTCTTGCGGGTGTCGAGCAGTTTGACCTGGGTGCCCTCGACGATATCGGCGTAATGGCGGCAGCGGGTAGCAACGGCGGACAGGGTCTGCAGGAAATTCAAGGCGCTGCGTTCGCCGCTGAGTAGGGCGCGGGCCGGGCCTTCGACGGTGAACAGGGTCTGGTCGGCCTGAACGCGGTCGCCGTCCTGCACCTGCCAGTGCACCGCCACGCGCGGGTCGAGCTGGCGAAATACCGCATCGACCCAGGCCGTGCCACAGATAACCGCCGCCTCGCGAGTGATCACTCGAGCGCTGGCCAGGCGCTCGGCCGGAATCAGCTGGGCGGTGATGTCACCGCTGCCGATGTCTTCGGCCAGGGCGCGGCGGACATTGGCTTCGATTTCGCTGCTGAGTTCGGCGAGTGTCAGGTTGGGCATGGTCGGCTCCGGTTTAGGCGAGGGGCGATTATAGAGCCAGGCGGGGGCGGGGCAACGGTCGAGTGCCGTTCTGCGCCGTTCGGTTTTCGATTATTGGCTGGGCACTTTTGCCATGCACTGCGGCTCTTATTGATGGCAATGCGCCGACCACCGGTGCAGCGGCGCGTAGCTGGCAGCGTTAGGCTGTAGAGATGCGAGGGTGTTGTAGAGACTACCGCCTGTAAGTGGCGTGAGGCTATCTGTGATGCGGATCATGTCTCTAGAAAAAATTGACTTGGTATGGCGCGTAGCCTCCCTATAATGCCTTTACTTTTTATTTTATTGACGCCAGGCCTTTGACGTTAGGGACGACGCTCGGTTGACGCTGTGCAGACCAGGAAGCCCGGTTCGGGCAGTCTGCGGGAGACTAGAATGAAGACCGACGCGAATGTGGTGCCCCTGACCAAGGCGACCGCTGAGCAATCGCCAACTTCGCCGGTAGGAAGACTGCCCGTGGCGCTTATTCAGGTGCGTGACAAAGCCGCGCAACAGCTCAAGCAGAACCTGCAGAGCCTGTTCGACAATGCTGACGATACCCTCTTCGAGATGGCGGATCGGGCGACCAGCAATGCCGAGCAGAACGCTTTCTTCGAGGCGATGCGCGACCTGCGTCTGAAACGCAAGAATATCGAGCGCGGTTTCCTGCAGAAGGTGTTCGAGTCTTTCGCCAATCTCAATCAGTATGAAATCGGCAAGCAGCAACCCGCTCTGGATGCGGTGTCGTTCGACAGCCTAAGCCTGGTGCAGAACGACGAGCTGGAAGAGACCGTGGCGCTGGATGCCATGGTGGCCAAGGTCATCAGCCGTGATGCCATGGCGCTGGGCCACCTCACCACGCGTCTTAATGCGGTGATCAGCAAGAAACTCGATGACAAGAGCAACCCGCTCGGCCCGACGCTGCTCAGTGAGTACTTCCTCGATGCCTGCAGCGGCCTGGGCGTGGAGATCAAGGTCAAGCTGATCATCCTCAAGCTGTTCGAAAAATACGTGCTGGGCAGTTGCGACGTTCTTTATGCCGAGGCCAACCAGGCCCTGGTCAATGCTGGCGTGCTACCGGAGCTGAAGTCGGCGCCGCCGCGTCGTCAGCAGCGCCCCGCGGCCTCTGCTTATAGCCAGGCCTCGGGCGAGGAAGGCATTCCTCTGCTCGAAGGCGCCGATCAGGGCGTTCAGGAAGTCTTCGGTGCGCTGCAGGATTTGCTCCTGCAGGTACGCGGCACTGCCATGCCGCGCCGCGCCCAGGTGGCCGATGCGCTGCCGATCACCAGCAACGACCTGATGCGCCTGCTGTCGCACATGCAGCAGCGTGCCCCAGCGCAGGTCGATTTTGCGGACTTCGATCTGCGTGATCAGCTCGAGCGTTTGCTCGAACGTGCCAGCGTCAAGAGCGGCAAGGCACGCGTGGTCGGCGAAGTCGATGAAGACGTGATCAACCTGGTGTCGATGCTGTTCGAGTTCATTCTCGATGACCGCACTTTGCCGGATTCGCTCAAGGCGCTGATCGGCCGCCTGCAGATTCCGATGCTCAAGGTTGCGGTGCTGGACAAGACTTTCTTCAGTCGCGGCAGTCACCCGGCGCGCCGCCTGCTCAACGAAATCGCCTCCGCGGCCTTGGGTTGGGGCGATCAGGACGATGCCCAGCGCGACAGCCTGTACCAGAAGATCGAACAGGTGGTGCAGCGCCTGCTTAACGACTTCGTCGATGATCCGGCGATCTTCTCCGAGTTGCTTGCCGAGTTCATGGCCTTCACGGGCGACGAGCGTCGTCGTAGCGAATTGCTCGAACAGCGTACCCGTGATGCCGAGGAAGGCAGTGCCAAGGCCGAGCTGGCGCGCCGCCAGGTCGAGCAGGCGCTGAACGAGCGGCTGTTGGGCAAGACCTTGCCTGAAGTCGTGGTGCGCCTGCTACAGGAAGCCTGGAGCAAGGTGCTGATGCTCACCTGCCTCAAGCATGGTGTGGACTCGGACGAATGGCAGGCTGCGTTGCAGACCATGGATGATCTGGTCTGGAGCGTTGCGCCGCATGAAGATCCCGAGGCGCGACTGCGCTTGCTGGAACTGGTGCCCGGCCTGCTGAAGGCGCTGCGCGAGGGTATGGTCAGCGCGGCCTTCGACCCGTTCTCCACCAGCGAGTTTTTCAGCCAGCTGGAGGCACTGCATGTGCAAGCCTTCCAGCGCTTCAAGCGCGCCACGGCCGAGCCCGAGGTTGCGCTGGACGAATCCGAATCCACCACTGACGCCGCGCAAGCAGGTATCGAGCTGCCGCTGCTGGAGTTGCCGGCAGCGGAAGAGGTCGAAGATGCGCCGGCCATGGTCGAGGTGGTCGAGGAGATCGTCCTGCTGGCCCCGGGCCAGACCCTACCTCAGGAGCCGGACGTGGCAATGCCGGACGATGACGAGGCGCTGCAGCAGGTAGACAGCCTGCGCGTGGGCAGCTGGGTCGAGTTCCAGGAAGACGATGAGCACAAGCTGCGCTGCAAGCTGGCGGCGATCATCAAACCCACTGGCAAGTACGTGTTCGTCAACCGTACCGGCATGAAAGTGCTGGAAAAGAGCCGCAATGCGCTGGCCGTGGAGTTCCGTCGCAACACCATTCGCCTGCTCGACGATGCATTGCTGTTCGATCGGGCGCTGGAGTCTGTGATCGGTAACCTGCGCAAATTGAAGAACGCCTGATTCGTTGCCAGCAACGTTCTGCTGTTGGTAGCGAGTGGCCTTGTAGGAGCCCCGCCTCGGGGCGTAATGCTGTTCACTTAAGGTCGTAGGCATTGGCTCCCCTCTCCCATTTATTGGGGGCACGCCTAGTGGAGAGGGGGCGGGGGAGAGGGCCGAAAACTCCGCGAAACTGCCAGTTTTTCCCCTCGCAGAACGCGGCCCGCCCTAACCCTCTCCCCGGAGGGGCGAGGGGACTAATCGCGCTCGACCGTTTCTTAAGTGAACAGTATTGCGCCTCGGGGCGAAGCTTTTGGCTTAGCGTTGCCGCAACCATTCGTCGCGAGGCGCGGCTCCTACTTTGTGCCCATCTATTTTCCGTCTTCGCACATCCTGTTGCTGTCTCGCTCTTGGCCGTCTGGGTCGGCTGTTCTAGAGTGGTGCCACGCTCAGGAGTGCCATATGCAGCTCGACCCCACGACCGGCTGGTTTCAGGGTATCCATCATTGCCCCTCGCCGAACTTCAACGCTCGCCCCGATGGCGAAATATCCCTGCTGGTGGTGCACAACATCAGCCTGCCGCCCGGCCAGTTCGGGACAGGCAAGGTGCTGGAGTTCTTTCAGAACCGGCTGCCCACGCACGAGCATCCCTTCTTTGCCGAAATCGCCTCGCTGCAGGTTTCCGCGCATTTCTTCATCGAGCGTGATGGCCGGCTGACGCAGTTCGTCTCCTGCCTGGATCGTGCCTGGCACGCTGGGGTCTCCTGGTTCGAGGGGCGTGACAACTGCAACGATTTTTCCTTAGGTGTGGAGCTGGAAGGTGCGGATGACGTGCCTTACAGCGATGCTCAGTACGCCAGGTTGACGGAGCTAACGCGGCAACTGCTCGATGCCTACCCGGCGCTGTCGGCGCAGCGGATTCGTGGTCACTGCGACATCGCCCCTGGGCGCAAGACCGATCCGGGGCCGGCGTTCAACTGGCTGCGGTTGCATGCCGAATTAAATGAGAGGTAGCAATGAGTTTTCTGGTGATTCTGCTGGTGCTGTGGGTCGAGAAATTTTCCGCCTGGCGCCTGCGCATCCAGCAGGACGGCCTCTGGCTGGCGCAACTGCAACGCCTGCAACAGGGCGGGCTGCAGCAGGCCCCTTGGCTGTGCCTGGCCATTCTGGTGTTGCTGCCGGTGCTGGCGCTGGGCCTGGTGCTGCTGATCCTCGAGCCGCTGGCCTACGGTTGGCTGGCCTTGCCGGTGCATTTGCTGGTGCTGATCTACAGCCTGGGTCGCGGCGATCTGCTTGCGGCTTTGGGGCCGTTCCGTGATGCCTGGCGCCGCGGTGATGGTCAGGCGGCATACCATGTGGCCGAGCGCGACCTGGCATTGCAGCCGGAGGAGGGCGCCGAGTTGCTGCAGCAGGTTCAGGGGCATCTGTTGTGGCAGGCCTATCAGAGCTTCTTCGCGGTGATCTTTTGGTATCTGCTGCTGGGGCCGATGGCGGCGCTGGCCTATCGCCTGCTGGCACTGGGTGCCGAGCACGCCGAGCAGCCGGCCCTGCGTGAGCGCGCCGTGCAGCTGCGCCATGCCTTCGATTGGCTGCCGGCGCGGGTGCTGGCTTCCAGTTTCGCGCTGGTCGGCAACTTCGTCGCCGTCAGCCGTGCCCTGCTGCATGAGCTGCTGAGCTGGGATATTTCCGCTGCGCAACTGGTGATCAAGGCCGGGCGTGCTGCGGGCGAGATGCCGCCGCCGGTGATGGGCGAGGAGGGCGTCGATACTCTGGACCAGCTCTGGCAACTGCTGATTCGCGCGGCGGTGGTCTGGTACGCCGGCTACGCGGTCTGGGTGCTGTTCATCTAAGGCGCCGATCACAGGCAGAACCCGGCAGGGCGGGAGCGGCCGGGCTAGCCTGGTGGCGGGTCTCACCCGCCCTACGTTTTCATCAGGATCATGCGCTGTACCTGGCCGCGCCCGGGACAGCATGTGCGCTGCGCTTGCTTAACCTTAAGTTACAGAGAGGCGTGTCGATAAGCGGTATAAGGAGGCGGCAGTCGACCTGTTTGGTGATTTCCATCACGTTTATCGGCCTGTATTCGGCGCATGTATCCGCATGCCATATGTCGGTCGAAGCAGGATACCGTCACGAGATCGTAAGAGGCTCGGCGGCTGCCAAGCGAGACCTAATAACAATAATGGCAATTGGAGACGTCGAGTGAAGACCGTGTTGTATCCGGCCATCGCGCTGATGAATCGCCTCAGCTTCGGCATGAAGTTCAGCCTGATCAGCGTTCTATTCTTCCTGCCCATGCTCGTCACCAACTTCTATCTGGTGCGAGATTCCTATCGTCAGTTCGTCGGCACCCAGACGGCTCTGGAAAGCCTCGAGCTGCTCGGCAGCAGCCTGCAGCTACGCCGCGATCTGGAGAGCCTCAACGACCTGGTGCAGATCAACTCGATGATCGGTCAGTCCGGTCAGGCGGGGGATCTGGAGGGGCGGATCGGCCAACTGCAGCAGTCGCTCAATGCCGGTCTGCAAGCGCTGCAGCCGGTGACCAGCGATAGCGAGCAGGCAGCGGAGTTCGTCGCCAAGCGCGACGAATTGCTGGCCGAGTTGAAAAGCGCGGAGGCCGAGACGTCGCTGCAGAGCAAGACGGTCATCGTCGAGAAGCTGCTGGGCTCTTCCCAGGTTTTCATCAAGCTGGTGGCCAGTCAGGCCGGGTTGAGCCAGGACCCGCAACGTCAGGTACGGCAGATCACCGAGCTGATCACCAATGTCACCCCGCAAATTACCGATGTGCTCAGCCAGGGCCGAGCGGTTGGCGCCTATTCCCTGGGCCAGGGTTATCTCAACTCTGCAGCCAGCACCAAGTTCGACGACCTGCTGCTGCAGTTGGAGAAACTGCACGCCGAGTATGGGTTGAACCTGCAGGATGCCCTGGCCGGCAACGTCGCCGCGCAGAACGGCCTTGGCAGCCTGGCCGAGGCGAGCCGCCAGAGTTTGAAGGACAGCGCCGTGCTGTTCGAGGATCAGGTCATCATCGCCGACAGCCTGGATACGCCCTGGACGCAGTTCTATGAGCAGACCAGCCAGCAGATGGCCAGGACCTACGCGTTCAACGATGGTCTGTTGGCCTTCCTCAACAATCAACTGAGCAAACGACTCAGCGAAAACCGTGCGCAGATGGTGCTGCTGGCGGTGGCGCTGGTGGTGGTGTTCCTGCTGATCGTCTACCTCTACAGCGGCTTCTACGTTTCCACGCGTGCGACCCTGAAGAACCTGGGTCAGGTGATGGACAAGGTGGCCGCAGGCGACATGACGGCCAACTTCCAGGCGCAGAGCCGCGATGAGCTGGGTGAGCTGGGCCAGGTTTTCAACCAGACCGTGCAGCGTATTCACGATTTGATCGAGCGCGTCGGCCATACCGTGGGTGAGGTCGGTGGGCAGGCCGACCGGGTCGAGCTGGTTTCGGGCGAGAGCAACCAGGCGGTGGCCAGCCAGCGTGCGCAGATCGAGCAGGTGGCCACGGCGATGAACCAGATGTCCGCCACCGCTCAGGAAGTTGCGCGCAGCGCAGCCGCTGCGGTGGGCAGTGCGCAGAGCGTGAATCAGGAGACGGTCAGCGGTCGTGCCCTGGTCGAGCAGCAGGTGGGGGCGATCCAGCGGCTGGCCGGTGAGATCGACCAATCGGTGTTGGTGATCAACCAGCTGGCCAGCGACAGCGCCGCGATCAGCCAGGTGCTGGACGTGATCAAGGGCATTGCCGAGCAGACCAACCTGCTGGCGCTCAACGCCGCGATCGAGGCGGCGCGAGCCGGCGAACAGGGCCGTGGTTTCGCCGTGGTGGCCGATGAGGTACGCAACCTGGCCAAGCGCACCCAGCAGTCCACCGAGGAAATCGAGGCGATGATCGCCAAGCTGCAGGGCGGCGTTGGGGCTGCGGTGAAGGCGATGAATGCCAGTCACCAGATGGCCGATGGCACCGTGAGCGAATCAGCCAAGGTGCAGCTGGCACTGGAGAATATCCTCGGCGCCGTGGGCATGATCGTCGACCAGAACCAGCAGATCGCCGCGGCGGCCGAGCAGCAGACGGCGGTGGCCCACGATATCGATCAGAACATCGTCGAGATCAATCATGCCGGTGAGCGCACTGCGCAAGGTGCCAGCCAGACCGAGCAGGCCAGTCGTGAGTTGAGCGAGTTGGTGGCGCGGCTCCGGCAACTGATTGGGGCGTTTCGTGTGTGAGTGAGGATTGGCCTCGTGGGAGGCGCTTCAGCGGCGACGTTTTTTGATAGTCGCGGCTAAAGCCCCTCCCACAACATTCCCGCGGCCGTCGCGCTAGCCTGGTAGGAACGGCGCCCCGCCGCGAGTTTGAGTCGTGACTTCATAACGCTTCGCCCCGGTGCGCAATGCTGTTCACATAACAAGGGGTGAGCACGATCAGTCCTCCAGCCCCTTTGCGGAGAGGGAAAGCTGACGGTCTCGCGGCGTTTTCAGCCCTCTCCCCCAGCCCCTCTCCACTAGGCGTGCCCCCAATAAATGGGAGAGGGGAGCCAAGCGCGTACAACCTTCAAGTACACAGCATTATCTCCACAGGCTGTGTTATAGGAACGGCGTCCCGCCGCGAATTTGGGCGACACGGTCTGGAAAACTTCGGCCCAGAGCGGGGCTACCGCGCACGGCCGTGTAGGGCGATTTGCCTGACCATCTGTGCGGCCTATTTCCAGCCGAACAGCTCATCGGCATTACGGCTGCTGGCCATTGCCAGTTCTTCGGGCGTAACGCCGCGCAGCGCCGCTAGCTCGGCGCAGATGTCCGTCAGGTATTCGGGGCTGTTGCGCTGGTTCGGGTGCATCGCCGGTGCCATGTCCGGGGCGTCGGTTTCCAGCACGATGGATTCCAGCGGCAGTTGCGCCACCACCTTGCGCAGGCGGTTGGCCTGCGGCCAGGTGGCGGCGCCGCCGAGACCGAGGCGAAAGCCTAGCTTGATGTACTCGCGCGCTTCTTCATAGCTGCCGGCGAAGGCGTGGATGATGCCGCCATGTGTCGGGCGAAAGCGCTTGAGCGTGGCGATGGTGGCGGCATGGGCGCGGCGCACGTGCAGCAGCACCGGCAATTCGAACGCCACCGCCAACTCCAGCTGCGCTTCGAACAATTCCTGCTGACGTTCGCGATCCAGCTCCGCCAGGTAATAATCCAGACCGAACTCGCCAATAGCGCAGAGCTTGCCATGTCCTGCCAGCTGGCCCAGCCAGTCGCGCAATTCGGCAAGGTGTTGCGGCTGGTGATCGTCCAGATACACCGGGTGCAAACCGAGCGCGGCATACAGGCCCTCGTTCGCCTCGACCAGTCGCCACAGACGCTGCCAGTTGGCCTGATACACCCCGAGCACCACCATACGCTGCACGCCCAGGGCGCGGCTGCGTGCGAGCACTTCGTCGCGGTCGGCGTCGAAGTCCGGGAAATCCAGGTGGGTGTGGGTGTCGATCAGGCGCATCGGTCGGCTCGCGAATGGGCTTTCAGGGTGGGCTATTTTCGCCATTGCTGCCAGTGTCGGGGAGCGTTGGCTAATCTTTTCAGTCGTATGGCTATGGACGGGTTTCACTCGAACGTCAGATGAGGAGGTCGCCGGGTGCGTCAAGTACGCAAACTGATGGGCGCGTTATTCGCTGTTTTCCTGCTGCTGGTGGCGGCGCTGATGCTGTTTCTGGTGCTGTTCGACTGGAATCGCGCGCGGCCGCTGATCAACGAGCAGGTGTCGGCGGCGTTGAACCGGCCGTTCGCCATCGAGGGCGATCTGCGTGTGATCTGGCAGCGCGAACCTGGCCAGCAGGGGTTGAGCGCCTGGATGCCCTGGCCGCATTTCTCCGCCGAGCGCCTGCGTCTGGGCAATCCTGACTGGGCGCAGGGCGATACCTTCGTCAGCCTCGACAGCGTGCGTTTGCGTTTGTCGCCCCTGCCGCTGCTGTGGAAGACAGTGAGCATTCCGAGCATCGAACTCGGTGCACCGAATGCCGATTTGCAGCGCCTGGCCGATGGTCGCGCCAACTGGGTATTCGACTTGGGTAGCGAACAGGCGGACGACAGCGAGCAGCCCAGCCCCTGGACGCTGGATATCGGCACCATCGCCTTCGACCAGGGGCAGGTGAAGCTCGATGACAAGGTCAGCAACACTACTCTGGAGGCGGTCATCCAGCCGCTGGGTGAGCCGATTCCCTTCGCCGAGATCGTTGGCAGGAGCGCCGCCGAGCGGCTGGCCGAAAGCGATGCCAGCGCCCAGGACTACGCCTTCGCCTGGCAGACCAAGGGCAGCTTTCGCGGTCAGCCGCTGACCGGTAGCGGCAAGGTAGGTGGTTTGCTGGCGCTGCATGACGCCTCGCAACCTTTCCCGGTGCAGGCGGATGTGCGCATCGGGGCCACTCGCATCCAAGTCGCCGGCAGCCTGACCGACCCACAGAATCTGGGCGCGCTGGATTTGCGCCTGCAGCTTGCCGGGGCCAGTTTGGGCCATCTCTATCCATGGACCGGCGTTACCCTGCCGGACACGCCGCCCTACAGTACCGATGGTCGTCTGCAGGCCGATCTGCGTGATGCTGACGGGGCGACCTTTCGCTACCTCGGTTTCAACGGGCGTATCGGCGACAGCGATATCCATGGCGACCTGACCTTCGTCGCGCGCCAGCCGCGGCCGAAACTGTCCGGCCGCCTGACCTCCAACCAGCTGTTGTTCGGTGATCTTGCGCCCCTGATCGGTGCTGATTCCAGCGCCGACAAGCGTGAGCGTGGCGAACGCGACACGCAGCCGGCGAACAAGGCCTTGCCGATTTCGGAGTTTCGTACCGACCGTTGGCGCGCCATGGACGCTGATGTCCGTTTTGTCGGCAAGCGCATCGTGCACAGCGAGCAACTGCCGATCAGTGATCTGGACACTCATGTTGTACTCAACGACGGCATGCTCAGCCTGGAACCACTGCGTTTCGGCATGGCCGGCGGCGGGCTCGATGCGCAGATTCGCCTCAATGGTGCGAACACGCCGTTGCAGGGGCAGATGCGCCTACGCGCGCGCGATCTCAAACTCAAGCAGCTGTTTCCCACCTTCGCGCCGATGCAGACCAGCTTTGGCGAGTTGAACGGCGATGCACGTCTCAGTGGCCGCGGCAACTCGGTGGCAGCCCTGCTGGGCAGCGCCGATGGCGAGCTGAAGATGCTGATCAACGATGGTGCGGTGAGCCGCGGGCTGATGGAGATCGCCGGGCTGAACGTCGGCAACTACCTGGTGGGCCGGCTGTTCGGCGACGAGGAGGTGAAGATCCACTGCGCAGCGGCCGATCTCGGCATCGAGAAGGGGCTGATGAGCACGCGGCTGTTCGTCATCGATACCGACAACGCGGTGATCAAGGTGGACGGCAGCGCCAACTTCGCCAGCGAGCAGCTGGATTTTACCGTCACCCCGGCCACCAAGGGCTTTCGCATCTTTTCCCTGCGTTCGCCGCTCTACGTGCGCGGCACGTTCAAGGAGCCCGCGCCAGGCGTGCAGGCCACGCCGCTGGCGCTGCGTGGTGCCGGACTGGTGGCACTGGGCGTGGCCGTGGCGCCGGCAGCCGGCCTGCTGGCGCTGGTGGCGCCCAGTGCCGGTGACGAGCCGAGCCAGTGCGAGCCGTTGCTGCAGAAGATCCAGGGCGGCTGATGCTGTTCGCAGTGTTCTACCGTGCATGGGATTGAGGCCGGTAGGCGCTCGGCGATGCCTTCGTAGCTCGGTTACACTGAATTGAACAGCGCCTGGAAAGCAGGAGTCTGTTGAATGGTCCGTGCGTCGATGCGCAGCGATGGATCATCGCCGGCTCCCTGGCGCAGTCGCCCTCACAAAGAAAGGATCTTTTGTAGATGACTCAAGCTCTCGCGCATCGCTGGCGCTTCTTCCGTGCTGGCGGCTTCGACCAGGTGCAACTGGAAACCCCCGCCGACCTCGCCGCGTTGCGCGGCCTTGACCAGAAACTCTGGGCCAGCCTGGCCTGTCCGGTGAACAACCTGGAGCTGGATCGGCGCATGCTGCAGTACATCGACCTGAACAATGACGGTCGTATCCGCGCGCCGGAAATTCTCGATGTGGTGGACTGGACGCTGGCGCGTCTGCGTGACCCCGCCGTGCTGTTTGAGGACGGGCCGTTGCAGCTTTCTGCGCTCACTGACGATGCCGTGGGCGGGCACCTGCGTCTGGCCGCGCAGCGCCTGTTGGGCGTGCTCGGGCGGCCTGATGGCGACAGCCTGACGCCGCTCGATACCGCCGATCTGGCGCAGCTGTTCCCGCCGCAGCAGCCCAATGGCGACGGCCTGGTGCCGGCAGCCCTGACCGAGGATGCCGAGCTCAAGGCCGCCATCGCCGACATCATCGCCTGCCTGGGCGCGCAGACTGATCGCAGCGGCGAGCCGGCCATCGGCGTCGAGCAGATCACTGCCTTCTTCGATCAGGCGCGCCAACTGCATGCCTGGCATGCCCGCGCTGCCGAGCAGGGGCTGGACGCCTTTGGTGAAGGTACAGTGGCGGCGGTCGAGGCGCTGAGCGCGGTGCGCGGCAAGATCGATGACTATTTCACCCGCGTGGCCATGGCCGAGTTCGATCCGCGTGCGGCGGCGCTGATGAACGCCCAGGAAGAAGAGCTGGTGCGTCTGGCCTCGCTGTCGCTGGCCGATGCCGGCGAAGTAGCCGGCCTGCCGCTGGCAGTGGTGCAGCATGGCGACGAGTTGCCGCTGGGCAAGGGGCTCAACCCGGCCTGGCAGCGCGCCATCGACGATTTCCACCAGCGTGTGGTGGTGCCGGTCTACGGCGAGCAGGACAGCCTGTCGCGCGAGCAGTGGCAGCATCTGGTCGCGCTGTGCAGCAACTACCTGGCCTGGCGCGCCGAGACGCCGAAGGTGGCGATTGCCGATGTGTTGGAGCGTGGGCGTATCCTCGAACTGGTGGAGCAGGGCGCCGAGGCGCGCCTGCTGGCGCTGGTGGAAGAGGACAAGACCGTGGCCGAGGCGGCGGACGGCCTGGTCGAGCTGGACAAGCTGATTCGCCTGCGCCATGGGCTGGTCACGTTGCTGCGCAACTTCGTGTCCTTCCAGGCCTTCTATTCGCGGCACGAGAAAGCCGTCTTCCAGGCCGGCGTACTGTATATCGACGGCAAGAGCTGCGAGCTGGTGGTCGAGGTCGACAACGTCGAGGCTCACGCCAAAATTGCAGCAGCCAGTGATTGCTTCCTGCTCTACTGCGCCTGCACGCGCCGTGGCGAGCCGGTGCGTGGCAAGGAGACCCTGAACATCGTGGTGGCGCTGACTGCCGGCAGCGAGGGCGATATGCAAGCCGGGCGCCATGGCCTGTTCTACGACCGCGACGGCAATGACTGGGATGCCACGGTGGTCAAGGTGGTGCAGAACGCGATCAGCATTCGCGAGGCGTTCTGGTCGCCGTATCGACGCGTTTCCAAGCTGGTTTCCGATCAGGTCCAGAAGCTCGCCGCCAGCCGCGATGCCGACATGGTCAACAAGACAGCGGCCAAGGTTGGGGAAACCGGGGCAGCGCCAGCGGCGGCATCGACACCCGCGTTCGATATCGCCAAGTTCGCCGGTATCTTCGCGGCCATCGGCCTGGCGGTCGGCGCATTGGGTACGGCATTGGCGGCGGTGGTCACGGGCATCCTGTCGCTGGCGTGGTGGCAGGTACCGTTGCTGCTGCTCGGCGTGCTGCTGGCGATTTCCGGCCCGGCCATGCTGCTGGCGTGGTTCAAACTGCACCGCCGCAGCCTGGGGCCGATTCTCGATGCCAATGGCTGGGCGGTGAACGCCAAGGCGCGTATCAGCATTCCCTTCGGCACCGCGCTCACTCAGATGGCGGAACTACCCAAGGGCAGCGACCGTGCGCTGCGCGATCCCTACGCCAACAAGCCGGTGCTGTGGCCTTGGGTCATCGCGCTGCTGCTGGCGCTAGCTGTGGGTTACTACGCCTGGAACAATGGCGCGTTCAGTCCGGAACCCGAGGTGCCGGCCGAAGCGGCGGCGCCCGTTCAGGATGCGGCAGGCTGAACATTGCCCCTGCTCGCGTAGGAGTGGCTTCAGCCGCGAAAGCTGTTCTCGGCTGGAGCCGCTCCTACGGGTGGAATGCTTAGTCGGCCATTTGTGTTTTGGCGGGTTACACCCGCCCTACGTATAGCTAGCCAACAGCTGTGCCACCCAGCGCGGCAACTGTTCGGTAGCCGGGCCGTAGCGTTTCTCGGCGAACAGAGAATGGCCCTGGCTCGGCTCCAGATTGATCTCCAGCGTATGCGCGCCGGCGCGGCGCGCCTGCTCGACGAAACCCGCTGCCGGGTAGACATGGCCCGAAGTGCCGATGCTGACGAACAGCTCGCACTGCTCCAGCGCGTCATGGATGCGCTCCATGTGATAGGGCATCTCGCCGAACCAGACGATATCCGGGCGCAAGGTACCGACCTTGCCGCAGCAGGTGCACGCCTGGCTGACCGGCATGTCTTCCAGTAACGGGAAACGCTGCTGGCAGTTGCTGCACAGCATCGACTGCAGCTCGCCGTGCATGTGCAGCAAGCGTTTGGAACCGGCGCGCTCGTGCAGGTTGTCGACGTTCTGCGTGACCAGCAGGAACTCGCCCTGCCAGCTGGCCTCCAGCTCAGCCAGGGCCAGATGCCCGGCATTCGGCGCAATGGCCGGATCGCGCAGCTGGGCGCGGCGCATGTTGTAAAACCGTTGCACCAGTGCCGGATCGCGGGCGAAACCTTCGGGCGTGGCCACCTCTTCGATGCGGTGGTCTTCCCAGAGCCCATCAGCGGCGCGGAAGGTGCGGATGCCGCTCTCGGCGGAGATACCCGCGCCGGTCAGGATGACGATGTTCGGGTGGGTCATTGCTGCTCCAGGGCGGGTCGGGGTCAGGCGCCACTTTATGCCAACACGGGCGATGTGGGGGAGGGCCAGGCAGGCTGCTTGTCATTCCTGGCGCGACAGAATCGCTGAACTCTCACCATCACTTCGTATCCACAGATCACGGCCCTGGTCTGGACGGGGCAGTGGTTCGGGGAGCGAGCGATGACTGAGAACAACAACGCAAAACCTCTGCGCATCACCCTGACGGCCTGGGCGGCCGTTGTTCTGGGTGCGCTGCTGGCGCTCGGTGGCGCCTATCTGTTGTGGCTGGGTGGTTCCTGGTACTACCTGCTGGCCGGCCTCGGCCTGCTGCTGGTGGGTGTGCTGATGCATCGCCGTCAGCGTGCGGCGCTGTGGCTGTATGCCTTGGTGTTGCTGGCGAGCCTGGCCTGGACGATTTACGAGGTGCGCTTCGACTGGTGGCAGATGGCGCCGCGTATCGACCTCTGGTGCGTGTTCGGTCTGTGGCTGTTGCTGCCCTGGATCAACCGGCACATAGCGCCTGAAAAGCCCTGGCGTGATGGTGCCAGCGTGGTGCTGGGTATCGGCCTGCTGCTCGGCGCGGGCATGGCGGTTTATTCGCTGACGCAGGATTATCACCGCCTGCCTGGCCGTTTCGACGAGCCGCGCATGGCCGCTGCTGAAGGGGTACCAGCCGGCCGTTCGGCCAGCGAATGGACTGCCTACGGTGGCTCGTCGCGTGGCGAGCGCTACGCCAGTGCGGAGCAGATCACCACGGCCAATGTTGGGCGGCTGAAGAAGGCCTGGGAGTTTCACACCGGCGACCTGCCTGGCGAGGGCGACCCCGGCGAGATCACCAACCAGGTGACGCCGCTGAAGGTCGGCGACAACCTGTTCATCTGCACGCCGCACAGCATCGCCATCGCGGTCGACGCCGACACCGGCGAGGAGCGCTGGCGCTTCGACCCGGCGATCAACCGCCAGGCCGACTACTACCAGCACATGACCTGCCGCGGCCTGGCCTATCACGATGCTGCAGCGTACCGCGGTGCGCCGATTGCCACGCAAGATGGCGCGGCGCCGGAGCCATCGCCGGCGGCGACGCCGCGCTGCACTCAGCGCCTGTTCCTGCCGACCAACGATGCCACGCTGTACGCGCTCGATGTGCACGACGGCAAGCCCTGCGAGGATTTCGGCGAGGCCGGCATGGTCGATCTCAAGGTTGGCCTGGGTGATGACGCGCTGGGCGTCTACCTGCCCACCTCGCCGCCGGTGGTGACCGAGAAGCTGGTGATCGTCGGTGGCTCGATCACCGACAACGGTTCGGTGGACTCGCCGGGTGGGGTGATCCGCGCCTACGACGTGCGTAGCGGCGAGCTGATATGGAACTTCGATCCCGGTCGTCCCGAAGCCACTGAGCCGCTGGCCGATGGCGAGACCTACGTGCGCAGCACGCCCAACTCCTGGACCATCGCCACGGCGGACGAGGCGCTGGGCCTGGTGTACATCCCCATGGGCAACCAGACGCCTGACCAGTGGGCGGTAGAGCGCAGCCCCGAGGCCGAGCGCTTCACTGCGGCGCTGGTGGCGCTGGATCTGGAAACCGGACGGGTGCGCTGGGAGTTCCGCACGGTGAACCATGACCTCTGGGACCGCGACCTGCCATCGCAGCCCAGCCTGGTGGACATCGAAGGTCCTGAGGGGCCGGTGCCGGCGATCATCCAGGCGACCAAGCGCGGCGATCTGTACGTGCTCGATCGGCGCAGTGGCGAGCCCATCGTGCCGGTCAACCAGCGACAGGTCCCGCAGGGCACGGTGGAAGGCGACTTCGCCGCGCCGACCCAGCCGGTCTCCGCGCTTACCTATGCGCCCGATGAGCCGCTGCACGAGCGTGACATGTGGGGCGGTACGCCGTTCGACCAATTGATCTGTCGTATCCAGTTCCACCGCCTGCGTTACGAGGGCGACTTCACCCCGCCATCGGAGCAGGGCTCGCTGATCTATCCGGGCAACGTCGGGGTGTTCAACTGGCCCTCGGTGGCGATCGACCCGCAGCGGCAGATCCTCTTCGGCGCGCCCAATTACCTGGCGTTCGTCTCGCGTCTGGTCAAGCGTGAGGAGGGCGGCGGGCAGGCCGGTTCCGGTGGCAGCGAAGTGGGTCTGCAACCCAACCTCGGCGCGCCTTACATGGTCAGCCTGGAACCCTTTCTGTCACCGCTGGGGCTGCCCTGCCAGGCGCCGCCATGGGGCTATGTCACGGCGGTTGACCTGCGCAGCATGGACAAGGTCTGGCAGCGCAAGAACGGTACCAGCCGCGACAGCGCGCCGCTGGGCATCCCCCTGACCGTCGGCGTGCCGAACCTCGGTGGCCCGCTGATTACAGCCAGCGGCCTGGGCTTTCTCAGCGGCACGCTGGACTACTACCTGCGCGCCTATGACATGCGCACCGGCGAGGAACTGTGGAAGGACAGACTGCCGGCAGGCGGCCAGGCCACGCCCATCAGCTACGTTTCTGAAAAGACCGGCAAGCAGTACGTGGTGGTAATGGCCGGCGGGCACGGCTCGTTCGGCACGCGCATGGGCGATTCGCTGGTTGCCTGGACGCTGGAGGAAGAGGAGTAGCGGGTACAAGGCCCACTAAGCGGTGATGCGGTTCATTTAGGGCCGTGTGCGCTTAGCTCCCCTCTCCCATTTATGGGAGAGGGGTTGGGGGAGAGGGCTGAAAGTAGCGCAGAGCCGCGGTCTTTCCCCTCTCCCTAGCCCTCTCCCCAGGAGGGCGAGGGGACTGACCACGTTCCCCCCATCCCCTATGTGAACAGCATTGCCGTAGAACGGGCCTTGTCCGCTATTAGTGATGCTCGCGGGTGGCGCGGAATTTCACTTCCGGCCAGCGCTCTTCCATCAGGCTGAGGTTGACGCGGGTCGGGGCCAGGTAGGTGAGGTGGCCGCCGCCGTCGACGGCGAGGTTCTCATAGGCCTTGTCCTTGAATTCCTTGAGCTTCTTCTCGTCGCTGCATTCGATCCAGCGCGCCGACCAGACGTTGACCGCCTCGTAGGCGCACTCAACCTTGTATTCCTCCTTCAGACGGCTGGCGACCACGTCGAACTGCAGCACACCGACGGCGCCGAGGACGATGTCGTTGTTGCGCTCGGGGAAGAACACCTGGGTGGCGCCTTCTTCGGCCAGTTCCTGCAGGCCCTGGCGCAGCTGCTTGGATTTCAGCGGGTCCTTCAGGCGCACGCGGCGGAACAGTTCCGGGGCGAAGTGCGGGATGCCGGTGAAGCCCAGGCTTTCGCCTTCGGTGAAGGTGTCACCAATCTGGATGGTGCCGTGGTTGTGCAGGCCGATGATGTCGCCAGCATAGGCTTCGTCCAGGTGCTCACGCTCGCTGGAGAAGAAGGTCAGGGCGTCGCCGACGCGCACGTCCTTGCCCAGGCGGGCGTGGCGCATCTTCATGCCCTGGGTGTACTTGCCCGAGCAGATGCGCATGAAGGCGATGCGGTCGCGGTGCTTGGGGTCCATGTTCGCCTGGATCTTGAACACGAAACCGGAGAACTTCTCCTCGGTCGGCTCCACGCTGCGCTCGTTGGCTGCACGCGGCAGCGGGCGCGGCGCCCAGTCGACCACGGCGTCGAGCACATGGTCGACGCCGAAGTTACCCAATGCGGTGCCGAAGAATACCGGGGTCATTTCGCCCTTGAGGAAGGCATCCGGCTCGAACTCGTGACAGGCGCCCTTCACCAGCTCCAGCTCCTCGACGAAGCGCTCGTACATGTCGCCGAGGTGCGCGCGGGCTTCATCGGAGTCGAGGTTCTGAATGATCTTGGCTTCGGTGCGCTCGTGGCCGTGGCCCGGGGTGTAGACGATGATGTAGTCGCCTGTCAGGTGGTAGACGCCCTTGAAGTCCTTGTAGCAGCCGATCGGCCAGGTGATCGGCGCCGCCTTGATTTTCAACACCGCCTCGATCTCGTCGAGCAGCTCGATAGGGTCGCGGATGTCGCGGTCGAGCTTGTTGATGAAGCTGACGATGGGCGTGTCGCGCAGGCGGCACACGTCCATCAGGGCGATGGTACGCGGCTCGACGCCCTTACCGCCGTCGAGCACCATCAAGGCCGAGGCCACTGCGGTCAGGGTGCGGTAGGTGTCCTCGGAGAAGTCTTCGTGGCCGGGGGTGTCGAGCAGGTTGACGATGTGCTCGCGATAGGGGAACTGCATCACCGAGGTGGTGATGGAGATGCCGCGCTGCTTCTCCATCTCCATCCAGTCGGAGGTGGCATGACGGTCGGATTTACGCGACTTCACGGTACCGGCGACTTCGATGGCCTTGCCCATCAGCAGCAGCTTCTCGGTGATGGTGGTCTTACCGGCGTCCGGGTGGGAAATGATGGCGAAGGTACGGCGCTTGGCGACTTCGGCGGCCTGGGTGGTCATGAATATGTGCCTGGATTGAATCGTTGAGGGCGCCTCAGGCGTCCGGAAAACTGGCGATTATACCGATAACTGCGGGCGCTGGCGGAGGCACGGCCATCGGGTTTGCGTCGCGCTGACAGGCAACGCAGGTTGGGCCAATCGGGCGATGCGTAAATATCGCGTAAAAGAATGGTTATGAAAATTATTCCCATATAGAGTAGCCGCCCGTCGCAGTGGGTCAGGGTAAGGGTGGCTCCGTCGTGTTGAAGAAAATCATCTTCCAGTTGCACTGGTTCTTTGGCATCAGTGCCGGTCTGGTGTTGGCTATCATGGGCATCACTGGCGCCCTCTATAGCTTCGAAGGCGAGATCATCCGGGCGCTTAACGCAGAGCGCTGGCAGATCCAGCCCAGCGAGCAGGGGCACCTGACTCCGGCCGAGCTGGCTTCGCGGATCGAGACGGCCACCGCTGACCGCGTCACCGGGTTGTGGGTCGATGGTCGGCACGACGGGCCAGGCATGGCATTTCTTTCCCCTCCACCGGGTGAGCGGCGCGGGCCGCGCATCGTGTTCGACCCTTACACCGGTGAGGTGCTGGCCAAGCCGATCGGCCAGGACTTCTTCCAGTTGATGCTGATGCTGCACCGCTTCCTGTCCATGGGCGAGGTGGGCAAGCAGATCACGGCTGCCAGTACCCTGGCGCTGCTCTTTTTTTGCCTGTCCGGCCTTTATTTGCGCTGGCCACGCAAGGCGCTGAGCTGGCGCACCTGGCTGACCCTGGACTGGAAGAGGAAAGGCCGCAGTTTCAACTGGGACCTGCATGCTGTCGCCGGTACCTGGGCGCTGTTGTTCTATCTGTGCGCCGGGCTCACAGGCCTGTATTGGTCCTATGACTGGTACCGCGAGGGGCTGACGCACCTGCTTTCCGATACGCCACCGGAAAAACGCGAAGGCCGTGGTCGCGGTGGCCGCGAGATGGCCAACGGTGCCTTGCCCGAAGTCGACTATCACACCATGTGGCAGAGCATCCAGCAGACAGCGGGGCCCAAGCTGATCGCGTGGAACCTGCGCCTGTCGCCGGTAGCGGGGCAGCCGGCGACGGTCTTCTACATGCTCGACGATGCCGACCACGTAAGCGCATTCAACCAGTTCCAGATCGATCCGCAGAGCGGCGTAATCAGCCGTCACGAACGCTACGTCGACAAGAGCTTCAAGGCGCAGCTGCTGGCCAGCGTCTACGCGCTGCATGTCGGCGAGTATTTCGGCATGCCGGGGCGCATCCTGATGATGCTGGCCACGGCGGCCATGCCACTGTTCTTCATCACCGGCTGGCTGCTGTATCTGGATCGCCGACGCAAGAAGCGTGCGGCTCTGGCTGCGCGCGGTACATTGAAAACGGATGACTCGGGCGAAGGCTGGCTGGTCGGCTTCGCCAGCCAGAGCGGTTTTGCCGAACAGTTGGCCTGGCAGAGCGCCGGGCAACTGCAGGCCGCCGGTATCCCGGTGCGGGTAGAGCCGCTTTCGCGGGTCGATGCCGACAGCCTGCGCCAGGCGCGCAAGGCGCTGTTCGTGGTCAGCACCTTCGGCGATGGCGAAGCGCCGGACGCGGCCCTGGGTTTCGAGCGCAAGGTACTCGGCGCCTCGCTGCCGCTCGATCAGTTGAGCTATGCCGTGCTGGCCCTGGGCGACCGGCAATATCAGCACTTCTGTGGCTTCGCCCGGCGTATCAACGACTGGCTGGGTTTGCAGGGCGCGCAGCGCCTGTTCGACAGCGTCGAGGTCGATGGTGCCGACCAGGCCGCGTTGCAGCGCTGGCAACAGCATCTGAGTGACCTGACCGGCGCTGCGCCGGTTCGCTTCGAGGAGGCGCCCTGGCAGAACTGGACGCTGAACGAGCGGCGTCTGCTCAATCCTGGCAGCCAGGGCGCGCCGGTATTCCAGCTCGGCCTGACGCCGCCCGAGCAGAGCGCCTGGCAGGCTGGCGACATCCTGGAGATCCGTCCGCGTCACGACGCCGCGGCCGTGCAGACCTGGCTGCAGCATTCGGGCTTCGACGGCCTCGAACCGGTGGTGCTCGATGGCCAGGCGAGCAGCCTGGGCGAAGCGCTGGCCGAGCGTCAGCTGCCGGAAAGCCTTGCGCATCTGGTCGGGCTGCATGCCCAGGCGCTGGTCGATGCGCTGGTGCCGCTGGGCACGCGTGAATATTCCATCGCCTCGGTGGCAGCCGATGGTGTGCTGCAACTGATCGTGCGCCAGGCGGTGCAGGCCGATGGCCGTCTCGGCCTGGGCTCAGGCTGGCTGACCGAGCACCTGCCCGACGGCGGCCAGTTGCTGGCGCGGGTGCGGCGCAACAGCGGTTTCCATCTGCCGGATGATGATCGCCCGCTGATTCTGATCGGTAACGGCACCGGCCTGGCCGGGCTGCGCTCGCTGCTGCGCGCGCGCGCACTGGCAGGGCAGGGGCGTAACTGGCTGCTGTTCGGTGAGCGCAATCGCGCCTGCGATTTCTTCTGTGGCGACGAGCTGCAGGCGGCGCTGGAGGCAGGCGAGCTGCAGCACCTGGATTCGGTGTTCTCCCGCGACCAGGCCGAAAAGCGCTACGTGCAGGATCTATTGCGCGAGCGGCACGAACGCTTGCACGCCTGGCTGGCCGAAGGAGCTGCCATCTACGTCTGCGGCAGCCTGCAGGGCATGGCCGGTGGCGTCGATGCGGCACTGCGCGAACTGCTCGGCGACGAGGCGGTGCAGGAGCTGGTCGAGGAAGGTCGCTATCGCCGCGACGTTTATTGATCACCGAGCCAGGACGCACCGTGTGTAGCGAAGTTGCCGAAGTGATTTTTATATATGAGAATCATTCGCCTTAATCGTCCAGAGTAAGTCCTATGACCGCCAGCCTGGCTCGCATCCTGATCGTCGAGGACGACCGCACCCTGGCCGCCCAGCTCGGCGAACTGCTGCGTGGCCAGGGTTACGCGACCAGCGCCTGTCACCTTGGCGAGGCGGGGTTGGAGACGGCGCTGCGCGAGTCGCCGGATCTGCTGTTGCTCGATGTGATGCTGCCGGACGTCAACGGTTTTTCCGTGCTGCGGCGCCTGCGTGAGCAACAGCAGACACCGGTGATCATGCTCACCGCCTGTGGCGCCGAGGAGGAGCGTATTCGTGGCCTGCGCCACGGCGCCGATGACTACCTGCCCAAGCCCTTCAACATCACCGAGCTGCAGCTGCGCATCGACGCCGTGCTGCGCCGCACGCGCCCGCAGGAGGGCACGCGCGGCGGCCAGGCGCAGCAGTTGCAGGTCGACGAGTTGCAGTTGGACCGCCACGCTCAGCAGGCGCGGGTCGGCGACTGCGACCTGGCACTGACGCCGTTGCAGTTCCGCCTGCTCTGGCTGCTGGTCAGCCATCGTGGCGAGGCGCTGAGCAAGCCCTATCTGTACCGCATGGCGCTGGAGCGCGAGTACAGCCAGTACGACCGCAGCCTGGACATGCACGTCAGCCGCATTCGTCGCCGCCTGGCCGAAGCCGGCCTCGGCGCCGACCGCTTGCAGACGCTGCACGGCCGCGGCTACGCCTTCGCATGAACCGGCGCCTGTTCTGGAAGCTGTGCCTGGTCATCGCCCTGGGTAGCGTGGCGCTGTTCTGGATCATCGCCCGTGTCGCCTGGCAGACCGAGGAGCGCATGAGCTTCATCGATGCCGAGCACCAGCAGACCCTGCGTCATTACGCCCAGCAGGCCGAGGCGATGTATCGCTCCGGCGACCATGCCGCGCTGGGGCGTTGGCTGGATACCCTGCAGCAGCAGGAGCAGACCTGGGCGGCGCTGGTCGAGGCCGAGGTGCGGCCGTTGGCCGGCAGCGAGCTGTCGCGGCGCTTTACCGACAGTTTCGGTCTGGGCCGTGATCTGAGCTGGAAGATTCACCTGTACTTCCAGGAAAACCCGATCATGGACATCCCGTTCAGCGACGGCAGCGCGCACTTTCTCATCCAGTTGCCGCAGCGCATGCGTCCCGGCCTGTATTGGCACTACGCCAAGCTGCTGCTGCAACTGGTGGTGCCGCTGGTGTTGCTGGTGATTCTCTGCCTGATCCTCTATCGCCACCTGATGCAGCCGCTGAGTCGCCTGGAGCAGGCCACCCGGCAGTTCAGCGACGGCCGTCTGGACGTGCGCGTACGCTCGCTGCTCGGCTCGCGCAACGATGAGCTGGCCAGCCTGGCGGACACCTTCGACGCGATGGCCGAGCGCACCGGCCAGCTGATCATCGACCAGCGCCAGCGCCTGGCGGACATGTCCCATGAGCTGCGCACGCCGCTGACGCGCATCGAGATGGCGGTCAGCCTGGCCGAACAGAACGGCGGCAGCCAGGGCTTGCTCGAACGCATTCGCGAGGACTGCGCCGGTATGCGCCGCCTGGTCGAGGATGCCCTGACCCTGAGCTGGCTGGAGAACGAACGCCCCGAGTTGCGCGACGAGAACCTGGACTTGTCCGAGCTGCTCGACAGCATCCTCGACGATGCGCGTTTCGAATATCCCGATCGAACGATCATCTGCCAGATACCGGACAGCGCACCGCTGCACGGCAGCAGCAGCCGTGCGCTGGGCCAGGCCATCGAGAACGTGGTGCGCAATGCGCTGGCCCACACGCCGGCCGGTGGTCAGGTCGAGGTCTGCCTACAGGATACAGGCGACGACTGGTCGCTGACGGTCGCCGATCAGGGGCCAGGGGTCGCCGAGCACTGGCTGGAGCGCATCTTCCAGCCGTTCTTTCGCGGCGGCAGCGAGCGCGCCGGCTTCGGGCTCGGCCTGGCCCTGGCGCAGCGCCAGGTCAATGCTACCGGTGGCAGTATCCGTGCGAGCAATCGCAGCGGCGGCGGCTTGCTCATGGACATTCGATTGCCACGCACGGCGGTGTAACAGTTGTAAAAGTGATTCCCTGACGCAAGGCATGTGATGAAAATTCGCAAATGCGAAGTATTCACATTTCTTTCGGGGAGGATTGAACATGCAGCGTTGCCCTTACCGCCTGAGCCTGCTCGGCGCCATGACCGTCGGTGGTCTGCTTGGCGCATCGCATGCGCACAGCGCCGAGTCCCTGTTGGAGCTGGACGCCCAGGAAATCACTGCCACCGCGCTGGACCGCAGCGAAAGCGTCGAGGCCGAGCAGCTCGAGCGTTACCAGGCCAGCGACCTGCAGGAAGTGTTCGAATCCAACCCCGAGGTAGCGGTAGCCGGCGGCTCCACGGCTGCGCAGAAACTCTACCTGCGCGGTCTGGAAGACACGCTGCTGAACATCACCATCGACGGCGCCAGCCAGCCGGGGCAAACCTTCCACCACACTGGCCGCATCAGCATCGAGCCGGAGTTGCTCAAGCGCGCGGAAGTGCAGGCCGGTACCGGCGATGCCACCGCCGGGGCGGGGGCGCTGGGCGGCGCGGTGCGCTTCGTCACCAAGGACCCGGATGACCTGCTGCGCGAAGGCGAGCAGCTCGGTGCGCTGCTCAAGACGGGTTACTTCAGCAATGGCGAGGGCTACAGGAGCAGCGCCAGCGTGTTCGGTCGTTTCAATGAAAACTGGTCGGCGCTGGCCATGGCCAGCTATCAGGATCAGAACGATTACGAGGACGGCAACAACGACGACGTGCTCGGCACTGGCGCACGGCAGAAGTTCGGCTACGCCAAGCTGGTCGGCAAGCTCGATGAAGCGCAGACGCTGCGCCTGAGCTACGAGCGCCGTCTCGATGAAGGCGAGCGTCCGCAACGTCCGCAGTGGGTGGTCTCGGCGCCGCGCAACGCGGCGTATCCATTGCAGACCGAGCGTGAAACCTGGACGCTCAATTACGCCCTGCAACCGCTGAACAACGACCTGCTCGACCTCGAGCTGACCACCTACTACACCACCAACGAGCTGCAGCAGGATGGTCGTTTCGGTCTGTATTTCGGTGAAACCCGCAGCAGCGGCTTCGACCTGCGCAATACCAGCCGCTTCGCCGCGCACAAGCTGACCTACGGCGTGGACTACCGCGACGATCGCACCACCCTGGGCCCGGAAGGCGACCGTGAACTGGACGATGAGAACGGGGAGGTGCTTGGCTTCTACGTGCAGGACGCTTACCAGATCACGTCGCGCCTGCTGCTCAACGCAGGTCTGCGCTATGACCGTTATGAGCTGGACGACCGCGACAAGCAGACGTTCAAGGAAGAGGGGTTCAGCCCCAACCTGAGCCTGCGCTACCAACTCACCCCCGAACTGGCGGTGTTCGCCGGGCATTCCCAAGCGCTGCGCGGCCCGCAGGTTCGCGATGCGTTCAAGCTCGACGTGGCCGGCAACGACCCCAGCCTGAAAGCGGAGAAGGCGCGCACCGAGGAGGTCGGCTTCGACTACCGCCTGGGTGGCCTGGAGTTCATGGGCAAGGCCTATGTCACGCACATTCGCGATGCCATTTCCTATACGCCTGAGCGGGCCAACCTGTATCGCAACCTCGGCGACCTGGAAACCAAGGGCGTGCTGCTGCAAGGCGCCTATCACTGGCAGCAGGTCAGCCTGGGGCTCAGCTTCCATCGCAACATCGCCCGCCTGGATGATCGGCGACTCAACGCCTACGAGCACAACGGCCTCGGCACCAGCCTGGGCAATACCTGGACGACCTTCGCCGACTACCGTGTCAGCGATAGCCTGACCGTCGGTTGGCAGGGCCGCTTCGTGCGCGGCATCGATAAGCTGCATACGATCGATGGCGACGTCTCCAAGCCGGGCTACGGCGTGCATGACCTCTACGCCGAATGGCAGGCGCTGCCGGAGCAGCTGACCCTCACCCTGACCCTGAAGAACCTGCTGGACAAGCAGTACCTGGATCACGCCAGCAACGAGGACTTCACCCATATTCCCGGCTACGGCATCGTGCGTGGCTCCTACGAGCCGGGGCGTGAGTTGCGTCTGGGGGTTGCGTGGCGTATCTGATGCAGCGGTTGATTCTGGGCGTCTTGTTGGGACTGGCCTCGCTGGCGTCGGTGCAGGCACAGGTGTTGACCGACCTGGCCGGGCGCGAGGTCGAGGTGCCCGACAAAATCGAGCGCATCGTGCTCGGTGAAGGGCGCCTGCTGCCGGTGCTGGCCATCCTCGAAGACGAGCAACTGCTGGAGCGTCTGGTGGGCATGCCGGCCGACCTGGCGCTGGTCGATCCGGGCAGCGCGCGGCAATACCAGCAGGCCTTTCCCGGCCTGGCCAAGGTGCCGCGCATTGGCCAGGGCGCGGCCGATACCTTCAGCCTCGAGCAGGTGCTGACGTTGCGCCCTGACCTGGCCATCTTCAGCCTGTCCGGGCATGGCCCCGGCAGCACCCAGGGGCGGATGATCGAGCAGTTGCAGCGCGCCGGTGTTGCGGTGCTGTTCGTCGATTTTCGCGAGCAGCCGTTGGCCAACACGCCGCGCAGCATGACGCTGCTTGGCCGTGCGCTGGGCCGCGAGGCGCGTGCCGAAGCGTTCAATGCCGCGCATGCCGAGGCCCTGGCCGCGGTGCGCGAGCGGCTGCCGCAAGGCGCCGGGCCCAAGGTGTTTCTGCACAGCCGCGCCGGACTCGGCGAGGGCTGCTGCGAAAGCATGGCGCGCGGCATGTTCGCCGATCTGCTGGTCGAGGCCGGCGGCGACAATGTCGCCCGTGAGCGTCTGCCCGGGCATGCCGGCGTCCTGAGTCTGGAGCTGCTGCTCAGCCAGCCGCCGCAGCTGTATATCGCCAGCGCCGTGGGTTCGGCCGATAGCCTGGCTGCTGGTGCTTCCTATATCGCCCTCGGCCCTGGGGTCGACGCCGATCCGGCGCGCGCCTCGTTGCAGCGCCTGGTCAGCCGCGGCGGCCTGCAGCATCTGGCGCCGGTGCGCGACGGGCAGGTGCATGCCATCTGGCATGGTTTCTACAACAGCCCGTTCAATGTGGTGGCGGTGCAGGTCTTCGCCAAATGGCTGCATCCGCAGGCCTTCGCCGATCTCGATCCGCGGCGTACGCTGGAAACCTTCTACGGCCAGTTCCAGCCTGTGGCGTTGGACGGCCAGTACTGGATCAGCCTGTGAGCGCGCACGCTACGCAGACGCTGAACCGCGCTTATCGCCGCACGCTGTGGCGGCGCTGGGCGTGCCTCGGCGTACTGGCGGCGCTGCTGCTGGCCAGCTTCATTGCCGACCTCGCCACCGGGCCGGCGGGCCTGGGCTGGTGGGATGTGGCGCGCGGGCTTTTGCAGCCGCAGCACCTCGAACCGTCGCAGGCGGTGATCATCTTCGATATCCGCGTGCCCTACGCGCTGATGGCACTGGTGGTCGGCGCCAGCCTGGGCCTGGCCGGCGCCGAAATGCAGACGGCGCTGAACAATCCGCTGGCCAGCCCCTTCACTCTCGGCGTGGGCGCGGCCGCGACGCTGGGAGCGGCGCTGGTAATCCTGCTCAGGCCCAATATCGCCGGGCTGGGCGCCGATCTGCTGTTGCCGCTGGCGGCCTTCGTCTGCGCCTTCATTTCCTGCCTGTTGCTGCTTCTGGTAGCGCGAGTGCTGGGCGAGGCACTGCACACCCTGGTGCTGTTCGGCATCGCCCTACTGTTCGGAATCAATGCGCTGGTCGGGCTGCTGCAGTTTCTCGCCGATGCCGATGCGCTGCAGCAGATCGTGTTCTGGACCCTTGGCAGCCTGGCGCGCGCCGATCTGCAGCGGGTGGCGCTGGTGGCCATCGTGCTGGCTGTCTGCCTGACGCTGGCGCTGCGCCAGGCCTGGGCCATGACCAGCCTGCGCGGTGGCGAGGAGCAGGCGCGCAGCCTGGGCATTCGCGTCGGCCGTTTGCGCACCTTGGTATTGCTGCGGGTCAGTTTGCTCACCGGCGTGGCCACGGCCTTCGTCGGCGAGGTCGGCTTCATCGGCCTGGTCGGGCCGCACGTGGCGCGCCTGCTATTGGGTGAGGACCATCGTTTCTACCTGCCCGGCAGCGCCCTGGCCGGAGCCTTGCTGCTGTCGCTGGCGTCCCTGGCCAGCCGCGCGTTGCTGCCCGGGGTGATCCTGCCGGTGGGACTGGTCACCGCAGTGGTCGGCGTGCCGCTGTTCATCGGCCTGATCCTGGCGCGGGGGCGCAGCCTATGACCCTGCTGATCGAGGGATTGGGGCTGAACTATGGCGCGCGCAGCATCCTGCAGGACCTGACCCTGCCTGCCGTCGAGGCGGGCAGCCTGGTTGGCGTGCTCGGCCCCAATGGTGTCGGCAAGTCGTCGCTGCTGCGCGCCATTGCCGGTCTGCAGGCGTGCGGTGGCGTGGCGCGATTGGGCGAAGCGGTCTTGAGCGGCGTGCCACCCTGGCGCCAGCAGGCGAAGGTGGCCTACCTGCCGCAGCAATTGCCGCAGGCGGTGTCGCTGCTGGCGTACGAAAGCCTGCTGGCGGCGACGCGGGCGCGTTGTCCGCAGCTTGCCTCGCACGAGCTGGCGGCGCGGGTCGAAGCCATTCTCCAGCGCCTGGGCATCGAGCATCTGGCCCTGCAGCGCATGGATCGTCTGTCCGGCGGGCAGCGGCAACTGCTCGGCCTGGCGCAGGCGCTGGTCGGTGAGCCGCACCTGCTGCTGCTCGACGAGCCCACCAGTGCGCTCGACCTGCACTGGCAACTGCGTGTGCTCGACTGCGTCGCCGAGCGTTGCCGTACTGAACAGGCCATCGCCCTGGTGGCCTGCCATGACCTCAATCTGGCGCTGCGTTTCTGTACTCATCTACTGCTGCTGGCGCCGGGCGGGGGGTACCGCTTCGGTGTAGCCGACAAGGTGCTGGACACCGCCTGGCTGCGCCGCGCCTATGGCATCGAGGCGCGTATCGAACATTGCTCCCTCGGGCAGGCACTGGTGCTGGCCGACCGTCCACTGCTCAAGGAATCATCCAGTCATGCTGAACAGCCATAGTTCGTTCACCTGCACCCAGGCGCCGCGCCTGCTCGGCCGCCTGTGCAAACATTTTTCGCACAAGATCGAGGCGCGCTGGAGCGAGCAGGAAGGTCTGCTGCGTTTCTCCATCGGCGAGTGCGTGCTGCGCGCCGATGAGCAGGCCTTGCATCTGGCCTGCACGGCGCCGAGCGCAGCCGAACTCGATGAGTTGCAGGAGGTCATCCGGCGACATTTGCAGGGCTTCGCTCAGCTGGATCAGTTGGTGCTGCAATGGCACTGAAACACGGCTGCGCCAAACTGGCTGAAAGCCCCGCCTGTTCAGCATTTCAGGGCGTTTTGTGTGATATCCGGAACGAGACGAAATTAGGCAGAATTTCCGGTTGATCTGCGCGGCGCATGGTCTTAAAGTCCGCGCCCGAACGTCCATGCTGGAAACGATCCATCCGGCTCAAGTACTGACGACGAGAGGTTGCCGGCCGGCCAGGTCGGTACCGGTGATGCTCGGCGACATGCCTTGGGAAGTAGGCGAACCAAAGTGGGGAAACTGTCAGACGTTCAGGCCGGCGCATGGCGCGGCCAGCCCCGACACGTGGCGGAACCTGCAAGCGGTTCTGCTGCCCGAATCAATGTGTTCCCGGTTTTGCCAATGGAGTCCCCAGCATGTCGATCAAGGTCGAAGACTACTACGCACCCGCCACTTTCCAGCGCATGAAGGCGTTCGCCGATCAGCACGAAACCCCGTTCGTGGTGATCGACCGGCAGATCATCAGTGACGCCTACGATCAGTTGGGCAACTGCTTCCCGTTCGCCAAGATCTATTACGCGGTCAAGGCCAACCCGGCCACCGAGATCATCGAGCTGCTGCGTGACAAAGGCTCGAGCTTCGACATCGCCTCGATCTACGAGCTGGACAAGGTCATGGCAACCGGCGTTGGCCCGGAGCGCATCAGCTACGGCAACACCATCAAGAAGTCCCGTGATATCCGTTACTTCTTCGACAAGGGCGTGCGCCTGTTCGCCACCGACTCCGAGGCTGACCTGCGCAACATCGCCAAGGCCGCGCCGGGTTCGAAGATTTATGTGCGCATCCTCACCGAAGGCTCGACCAGCGCCGACTGGCCGCTAAGCCGCAAGTTCGGCTGCCAGCCGGACATGGCCCTGGATCTGCTGATCCTGGCCAAACAGCTGGGTCTGGTGCCCTACGGAATTTCCTTCCACGTCGGCTCGCAGCAGCGTGACATCGACGTCTGGGACGCCGCCATCGCCAAGGTCAAGGTGATCTTTGAGCGTTTGAAGGAAGAGGACGGCATCACCCTGCAGATGATCAACATGGGCGGCGGCTTCCCGGCCAACTACATCCAGCGCACCAACGACCTGGAAACCTACGCCGAAGAAATCACCCGCTTCCTCAAGGAAGACTTCGGTGACGAGCTGCCGGAAATCATCCTCGAGCCGGGCCGCTCGCTGATCGCCAACGCCGGCGTACTGGTCTCGGAAGTAGTGCTGGTGGCGCGCAAATCGCGCACTGCGGTCGAGCGCTGGGTGTATGCCGATGTGGGCAAGTTCAGTGGCCTGATCGAAACCATGGACGAAGCCATCAAGTTCCCCATCTGGACCGAGAAGAAGGGCGAGATGGAAGAGGTGGTGATCGCCGGCCCGACCTGCGACAGCGCCGACATCATGTACGAGAACTACAAGTACGGCCTGCCGCTGAACCTGGCCAGCGGCGACCGCCTGTACTGGTTGTCCACCGGTGCTTACACCACCAGCTACAGCGCGGTGGAATTCAACGGCTTCCCGCCGCTGAAGTCCTACTACCTGTAAGGCCCCACGCAAACTGAATGCGCCCACCTTGTGTGGGCGTTTTCATTTATGCCGGCGTGACTGTTGTTTGTTGCGCAAGCTATTTAGAATCATTATCAGCTTACACCTGTGGAGAGGCGCATGCTGCTGATCATCCCTGACGTGCTCGACGCCGAGCAATTGCGTCAGTACCGTGCCGCGCTCGAAGCGGCAAACTGGCAGGACGGTCGAGTCAGTGCCGGGCATCAGGCGATACAGGCCAAGAGCAATCAGCAACTGGCGCAGGACGATCCACTGGTGACCCAGCTCGGCGACTTTCTGCTCGACTGTCTTAGCCGCCATCCGCGTTTCATGGCTGCCGCGCTGCCGCTCAAGGTGGTGCCGCCGCGTTTCAACCGGTATGCCGGCGGCGGCCAATACGGCGATCACATCGACAATGCCATCTTCAGCGTACCGGGCACTGCGCATCGTATTCGCGCGGACCTCTCGGCCACCTTGTTCTTCAGCGAACCGCACGAATACGACGGCGGTGAACTGGTGATGCAGGACCGGCGCATCAAACTGCCGGCCGGGCACATGGTGCTTTATTCCAGTGGCTGCCTGCATCGCGTCGAACCGGTGACCAGTGGTGCCCGTCTGGCCTCGTTCTTCTGGGTGCAGAGCCTGGTGCGTCAGGATGATCAGCGCAGCGTTCTGCTGGAGCTCGATGACAGCATCCAGGCGCTGCGTCAGCAGGTACCGGACAGCGCCGAACTGCTGCGACTGACTGGCATTTACCACAACCTGCTGCGGCAATGGTCGCAAACCTGAAGCGCCGGGAGTACCTCTATGTCCTCGCCCAAGCTGGCACAGATTCCTGCCGATATCGCTGCCGTGGCCGATTACAGCGCCTATGCCCGCGAGCGCCTCGGCGAACAGGCCTGGGCTTATCTGGCCGGAGGCGCAGCCGATGAGCTGACCCTGCAGGACAACCGCCAAGCCTTCGACCGCTTGCGCCTGCGCAGCCGGGTTCTGCAGGACCTGCAGGGAGGGCACACGCGCCTGCGGCTGTTCGGCGATGACTTTGCTCACCCGATCTTCGTCGCTCCGGTGGCCTACCAGCAGCTCGCTCACCCGGACGGCGAACTGGCATGCGTGCTGGGCGCCGGTGCCATGGGAGCTGGCATGCTGGTCAGCACCCAGGCCAGCGTCGAACTGGAGGCCATCGCTGCACAGGCGCAGGCGCCGCTGTGGTTTCAGCTGTATATCCAGGCCGACCGCGACTTCACCGTAGCGCTGATACGTCGTGCCGAGGCGGCCGGCTACCGCGCTCTGGTGGTCACCGTGGATGCGCCGGTGAGTGGCATTCGCAACCGCGAGCAGCGCGCAGGTTTCGTTCTGCCGCCCGGTATTGAGGCGGTCAATCTACGGGGAATGCGCCCGCAGCCCAGTGGCGCCCCGCCTGGCGATAGTCTGCTGCTCGGCGGTCCGTTGCTGGCGGCGGCGCCGACCTGGCGCGACCTGGCCTGGCTGCGAGAGCAGACTCGCCTGCCGATTCTGCTCAAGGGGGTCCTGGGCGCTGCCGATGCCGAGCAGGCGCTGGCAGCCGGAGTCGACGGGCTGATCGTCTCCAATCATGGCGGACGTACTCTTGACAGCCTGCCGGCGACCATCGATGCACTGCCGGAGGTGGCGGCAGTGGTGCAGGGCCGCATTCCTCTGCTGCTCGACGGCGGCGTGCGTCGTGGCACCGATGTCCTCAAGGCGCTGGCGCTGGGTGCCAATGCTGTGCTGGTGGGCCGGCCCTGTGTCTTCGCCCTGGCCACGGCCGGCGCTCTGGGGGTAGCGCATGTACTGCAGATTCTGCGCGCCGAACTGGAAGTAGCCATGGCACTGACCGGCTGCAGGGACCTCGCCAGTATCGGCCCGCAGCTGATCTTCACTCGGTCCCATCACTGAGCGGGCGCCTGCGCAGAGCCTATTCGACGGGGGCCCTCAGTGGTTGGTCGGCTTTGCGAAAAGCTGGCTGCGCGAGGCGCACGAGCCATCGATAAATAGGAATGCACTTAAGAGTGCTTCTTATTTGACTTTGAATTATTTACAAATAATATACGTTCGCTTTTAGCTGCTGGCCTTGTGCAGGTCTGTTGGCTGGGCGTCGGCGCGCGGATTCGTAAGAGAGTTAATGCGCGATCGAATGTAAATAATTATCAATAATTAAGAGTTCGTATTCTCGATGAGTGCCAAGAATAATCTGCATGCTCTGCCTACCAAGCGCCTGCTCGCCACCGCCGTCGGCCTGGCCATCGCCACGCTGACCCTGCCGGCCCTGGCCGACGATTCGGTCAAACTCGACAGTGTCACCGTCAAGGGTGAACGTGACGGGGATTACAAGACCGAGTCGGCATCCTCGGTCAAATACACCGCACCGCTGTTGGATACCCCGCAGACCGTGACCGTGGTACCGCAGAAGGTAATCGCCGAGCAGCAGGCGCTGAGCCTGCGCCAGGTGCTGTCGAACGTCTCCGGTATCACCTTTACTGCCGGGGAGGGCGGCGGCGGTTCTGGTGACAGCATCAACATCCGTGGCTTCAGCGCCAACGCCAACATGCAGATCGACGGCCTGCGTGACAGCGCGCAGACCAACCGTACCGACACCTTCAACATCGAGTCCGTTGAGGTCATAAAGGGGCCGAACTCGGTGTTCGGCGGCAGCGGCACTACGGGCGGCAGCATCAATCAGGTGACCAAGGCGCCCGTGCAGCGCGACTTCACCCGCATCGGCGCCGGCCTGGGCACCGACAGCTATCATCGACTGACGCTGGACAGTAACCAGACCCTCGACGGTATCGGTACCGACAGCGCCTTTCGCCTCAACCTGATGGCCCACGAGAACGACGTACCGGGCCGTGACGAAATCGACCGCAAGCGCTGGGGTATCGCGCCATCGCTGGCTCTGGGGCTGAGCGAAGACACCCGCCTAACCTTCAGCTACTTCCATCAGACGGACGACATCCTGCCGGACTATGGTGTACCGGCGCGCGATGGCAAGAAGATCGCCGGCGTTGATCGCGAGGCTTACTTCGGCTGGAAGAACCTGGACAAGGACGACATCCGGACCGACTCCTTCACCATCAAGCTGGAGCACAGCTTCAACGACAGCCTGAGCCTGCAAAACCTCACCCGCTACAGTCAGATCGACCGCAATACGGTGGTTTCCGCCTCCCACGTCAACATCACCGGTGTGCCGGCTGGCAATTACCTGCCTGCCGGGCCGCAGGCCTATGGGCGTGACGTGAACAGCGAGATGCTGATCAACCAGACCAACCTGCGCGCCGACTTCGAAACCTTCGGCCTGCTGCACAGCCTGGCCACTGGTGTGGAAATCTCCCGGGAGAATTACGACCTGCTGGTTTACAACCACGGCCTGGGCGGTTATCCAGCCGGCGGCTACCCGCTGGGTAATCCGCCGGGCTACTGGAACGGAGCGGCGAACAAGACACTGACAGCCGACACCTCGACCCGTCTCGACAACCAGGCAGTGTACGTTTTTGACACCATCGCCCTGAGTCCGGACTGGGACCTGAGCCTGGGGCTGCGCTACGACTGGGTGGAGGGTGACTACAAGAGCACCGCACTGCCGGCCGGTACCCTGACCAAGCTGGACACACGCGATGAGGAACTCAGCGGGCGCGTTGGGCTGGTCTACAAACCTGCTGACAATGGCCGGATCTACGTGGCCTACGGCACCTCCTTCAACCCCTCGGCCGAGAACCTGGTGACGACCGGCGGTGGCGTTTCGGCCGCGACGGCCGATCTGGCGCCGGAAAAGAACAAGACCTGGGAGCTGGGGACCAAGTGGGAGCTGCTCGACCGTCGCCTGGAGCTGGATGCTGCGATCTTCCGTGTGGAAAAGACCAACGCCCGTGAAACCATGCTTGACGGCAGTACCCAGCTTGCTGGCGAGCAGCGCGTTGACGGTATCGAACTGGGTATGACCGGTCACATCACCGAGCGCTGGGATGTATTCGCCAACTACACGGTGCTCAGCAGCGAAACGCTCAAGGCATCCGACACCGCTGCCGGTATCGCGCGCGAAGGTCAGGCCCTGGCCAATACCCCGCCACGTTCGTTCAACCTGTGGACCTCCTATCAACTGCCGGCCGGCTGGAGTCTCGGCTATGGTGCGCGCTATGTCAGCGAACGCAACGTCAGCTCCAGTGGCGGCGCCAAGCTCGACGCCTACTGGCTGCACAACGCCATGGTCGGCTACCAGGTCAACGACAATCTCGATCTGCAGCTGAACCTCAACAACCTGTTCGATGAGGACTACGTCGAGCGCGTGCGCCAGACGCCCGGTGCCGACAACCGGTCTTCGGCTATCGAATACGGCGATGGTCGCTCGGCCATCCTCTCGGCGACTTACAGCTTCTAAGCACTCACCGCTTGTTTCCGTAGTCCGCAATGCAAAACGCCAGCCCAGGGGCTGGCGTTTTGCCTGGGGGGCGTGAGTCAGAACTCGATCACAGTCGACAGCCACAGGCGGCGTCCTTCCTCCAGGGTGCCGGTGGTCGACTGGGCAATCTGCGTATAGTCGGAGGCCCAGCCGGTAGTGCCGGTATTGGTGGTGTAGTAGCTACCGCTGGTGAAGTCCTTGTCGAACAGGTTGTAGATCGTGGCGCTGACCGTGACGTTCTCCGAGGCCTTGAACGAACCTCCAAGGTGGAAGACTTCGTAGGCTTTCAGATCACCGGCTGCGTCGTACAAGGCCTTGTTCGCGGCAGTCAGGTTTTCGTAGCGATCAGTGAACCGCGCACGCTCGCCGCGATATTCACCCTTGAACCATAGCGTCAGGCGATCATTGGCTGCCCAGCTCAAGCGTGCATGAGCCATATGCTCAGGGGTATTGGTCAATGGCGCGCCCTTGTTGATACCGCTCTTCTGCTCGCTGTCGGTGTAGGTGTAGTTGACGGCCAGTGCCCAGGCTGGAGCAAACTCCCAGCGACCTGCAACCTCGACACCCTTGGTGACGGCTTCGCCGATGTTCACGCTCTGGGAGAAGTTCTCCTGAGTGAAGCCCGAGCCGTAACTGACGCAGCCTGGCTGGTTCGGGTTCGCAGTGTAGAAGCAGTTGGCCAAAGGCGTGCCGTCGTCGATCTTGTCCTTGAATTTGTTATGGAACAGGGTGACGTTGGCGTTGAAGTCGGACAAGTTGTCGTAGTAAGCACCGATCTCGGTGTTGGTGGTGATTTCCGGATCAAGATCGGGGCTGCCGATGGTGATGGTCGAGCCCTGGCCGGTGACGCCATTTATGCCGCTGTGCAGTTGATTGAGTGTCGGAGTCTTGTAGCCACGGCTTACGCCGCCCTTCAATGTCCACATATCCGTGGTATTCCACACCAGATAGGCGCGCGGGCTGACATGACCACCAAAGGCCTCATGATCTTCGTAGCGGGCGCCCAACGTCAGTGCCAGGTCGTCACGTAGACGCCATTCATCTTCTGCGAACAGCGCCCAGGAGGTTTGCTGGAAATCGTCATCGGCGATGCCGTCGGTGACCTTGGCGTCCCACCACTGTGCACCGACGGTTGCGATATGCGATTCGCCGACTGGAGCGACCAACTTGGTATCGACGACCAGGTCGGTGGACTTCAGTTTGCGGTCGTCGCCGATGATGATCGACGGAAAACCGGTGTACGCGTTGCCGATCGGGTTGCCTGGAATGGTGCGACCGAAGGTTTCCGTAGTGTTGTGGGTGATGCTGCTTTCCAGCGTGCCGAAGCTGAAACGTCCGGTATGGCTGAGTGCTAGCTGGTCTCGCTCGAAACGCAGTTCATCTTTGTAACCATTGGCACGTGAAGGTGCATCGGTTGTACAGCCATCGGTGGCGCTGCCGCCGTTCTTGCCATCCAGATTTCCGAGTTGGCAATTGTCGTTGTTGTAGACCTGGCGACCGCGTTCGACATCGAGTGCGAAATCATGGGCTTCGTTCGGGGTCAGCGTCAGGCGAGTACCGAAAGTGGTATTGCGGCCTTCGACTGGCGATGCGCCGCGTTTGCTGACGGTGCTGTCGTTATCGAACTGCAGATCGGATTCGCCACGGTCATACAGGCTGCCGCGTACGGCAAGCCCCAACAGCCCTTCGATCAGCGGACCACTGGCGTAGAGGCTGGTGCTGCTGGCCTCGCCGTAATCGCGGTTTTCCTGGAACGTGTGGTCCAGGCTCAGGCTGGCTCCCCATTCCTTAGCTACCTTGCGGGTGATGATATTGACCACGCCACCCATGGCATCAGAGCCATACAGGGTCGACATCGGGCCACGAATCACTTCGATGCGTTCGATAGCGGACATCGGCGGCATGAAGCTGGTAGCAGTCTCGTTGAAACCGTTGGGCGTGACGTTGCCTGCCGTGTTCTGGCGGCGGCCGTCGATCAATATCAGGGTGTAGTCGCTGGGCATACCGCGAATGCTGATGTTCAACCCGCCCGTCTTGCCGGTGCCCTGGCGTACGTCGATGCCTTCGACATCCTCGAGTGCCTCGGCGAGATTGCTGAAGCTCTTCTCCTGCAACTCCTCACGACTGATCACGCTAATACTGGCGGGGGCTTCGGTGATCTTCTGCTCGAAGC
>NZ_DJSX01000077.1:43252-117273 GCF_002439135.1 Pseudomonas sp. UBA6323
GATGATAGTGATTTGCATATAAGGTTCAATCGCGGGTGATTTCAACGACCACTCGGTTCAGCTACAGAGGGCGCAGCTACTGGGCTGCAGACAGATGTAAATTTTGTAAATGCGATCGGTTCTCGAATGAGTCAGCTCGCTTTACGCCTGTATTCCAAGCGCTCTAAGCTGCCGGTATGAACCTGATTCTTCTCAATTGCGACATGGGCGAGGGCTTCGGCGCCTGGCGCATGGGCGACGACCGACTGGCCATGCCGCTGATCGATCAGGCCAACCTGGCCTGCGGTTTTCATGCCGGTGATCCGCTGATCATGGCGCGTAGCGTCGAGCTGGCGGTGGCGCATGGCGTGAGTGTCGGCGCGCATCCGTCCTATCCCGACCTGCAAGGCTTTGGCAGGCGGCACCTGCAGTGCTCGCCGGAGGAGGTGCGCGCGCTGGTGCTGTATCAGATCGGCGCGCTGGATGCCTTCTGCCGCGCGGCTGGCTGCCAGCTGGCCTACGTCAAACCGCACGGCGCGCTGTACAACGATCTGGTTCGAGACGATGCGCTGCTGATGGCGGTGCTCGATGCCTGCGCCAGCTACCGCAAGGGCCTGCCGCTGATGGTGTTGGCGCTGGCCGACAACGCTCGTGAGCTGCGCCTGGCCGACGAGGCCGACGTGCCGCTGATGTTCGAGGCGTTTGCCGATCGCGCCTATCTGTCGGATGGGCAGCTTGCGCCACGCCGCCTCGCTGGCGCAGTGCACCAGGACCCCGAGCGCATCCTCGCCCAGGCCCTGGCCATTGCCCGTGGCGAGCCCTTCGCCGATATCGACGGCAAGCCGCTGCGTCTGCGGGCCGATAGCCTGTGCGTGCATGGCGACAACCCCGAGTCGCTGGCGGTGTTGCGCCGTTTGCGCGCCTGCCTGGACGCGCTCTAAGGGATCAGGCGGGCTGCCAGTCCAGGGTTAGCGCTTCCTGCCAGGCAAAGCGTTCGAAGTGGCTGGCGACCACGCCTTGCAGGCGCTGCAGGTCCTCGCTGCTTGCGCTTTGCACCTGCAGGCGCAGGCCGCGATCCTCGGCACTCAAGGTCGCCAGGCCGGCGCCGAACTCGATGCGCCCCTGTTGTTCGTCGAAGCTGACCGGGATCTTGTGCGCGAAGTGCTTGCACAGCCGGCTGATATAGCGCGCCGGCGCGTCGGTGGCGACGAAGGCGCTGCTGCTGAATGGGTTCATGAAAAATTCCTCTGGGTTTCCAGCGTTCGGAGCGGCCACCTGAGCGGCCGCGCGGTTCAGTACGCCAGGGTGAAACGCTGGCGGATATGTTGCGGTTTTTCGACTTCGTCGATCAGCGCCACGGCCAGATCGGCGACCGAAATGCTGCCAGGCTCGTCACCGTTCATCAGCAGTTCGTCATGGCCCAGGCGGAACTTGCCGGTGCGCGGTCCTGGAACGAGCTGGGCGGCCGGCGAGAGAAAGGTCCACTCCAGCGCCTGCTCGTCCCGCAGCATGTTAAGTGCCTGGCGCGCGCCTTCGGCACCTTCCTTGTATTCGGCGGGAAAGCCTGGGGTATCGATCAGTTGCACCCCGGGGGCGACGTACAGACTGCCAGCGCCACCGACCACCAGTAGGCGTTTGACGCCAGCCTGCTTGCTCGCGGCAATGATCGCGCGGCTGCCGGCGATGAACTGCTCGCGAATATCCGCGACACTCCAGCCCGGGTTGAACGCGCTGATCACAGCGTCATGCCCGCGTAATTGCTCGGCCAGCTCCGCGCTGTCCTGAACGTCTGCCTGGACGGCGGTGAGGTGCGGGTGTGCACCGAGTTTCTGTGGGTGGCGCGCCAGGGCCGTGACCTGATGTCCGCGCTCCAGCGCTTCCTGCAGCAGCGGGGCGCCGACATAGCCGGTGGCGCCGATCAGAGCGATCTTCATGAGTTCGTTCTCGAAGGGTTGAGGGTGGACACATGATCGCTGCTGGATAAAGACCGGAAAAAGTGGCTTTATGCACTTGGATAATTAAGCGGAGCTTCATAATGGAGCAGCTCAAACGCATGGCCCTGTTCGCCACGGTGGTGGAAAAAGGTTCGATGGTGGCCGCGGCAGAAGCGCTGGGCATGACGGCTTCGGCAGTCAGTCAGCAGATCCGCCGCCTGGAGGAGGCCACCGGCGTCAGCCTGCTGCATCGCACCACGCGCAAGCTGACCCTGACCGAAGCGGGCGCCGCGTTCTACGACAGCTGCCGGCAGATCGTCGAGCTGGCTCAGCAGGCTGAACAGCGGCTGGCCGAACAGCGTGACGCGCCGGTAGGAGAGTTGCGTGTCGCCGCGCCGGTGGGGTTTTCCGGGCCCATGCTGTGCGAAGCACTGGCTCCGCTGCTCAGCGCTCATCCGGGCTTGAGCCTGAGCCTGTTCTTTCAGGACGAGCAGATCGATCTGATCGAGTCTCGAATCGACCTCGCCATCCGCGTCGGCAACCAGGAAGATTCCAGTCTGATCGCCCGTCACGTGACCGACTGGCGCATGCTGTTATGCGCGGCGCCGGCTTACCTGGCCCGCGCCGGTGTGCCGGTCGAACCGCAGCAATTGTTCAGGCTGGACTGGATCGGCCTGCATCTGGAGCGCAGCCAGCACCTCACCCTGCATGGCCCCGGCGGGGCGCAGCAACGCCTGCGCCTGGAGACGCGCATCAGCTGCAACAACATCCTGGCCGCGCGTCAGTTCACTCTGGCGGGCATGGGCGTTTCGTTGCAGCCCGAGCCGGAAATCCGTGAATTGCTGACTCGCGGCGAGCTCCTGGCGCTGCTGCCGGACTGGCAGCTGGAGCCTTTCGGCCTGTATATCGTCACCCCGCGCCGCGATGCGCAACCGGCCAAGGTACGCTATGCCATCGAAGCGCTCAGGCGTCATCTGGTCAGCGCATGATGATCGACAGTCGGCATCCGCCACTTTGTCGGTTCTCGCCCTGCCTGGCCGTAGCTCGCGAGCCTTTGAACAGGTTCCTGGCTGTGCGAGGATGGTCGCCAATCAATCTCTCCGTCAGAAAGGACCCGTGATCCACACCGATGAAGACGCCCAAACGTATTGAACCCCTGGTCGAGGATGGCCTGGTGGACGAGGTGCTGCGACCGCTGATGAGCGGCAAGGAAGCAGCGGTCTACGTGGTGCGCTGTGGCGACGAGCTGCGTTGCGCCAAGGTCTACAAGGAAGCCAACAGGCGCAGTTTCCGCCAGGCATCCGAATACCAGGAGGGGCGCAAGGTGCGGGGTAGCCGCCAGGCGCGGGCCATGGCCAAGGGCAGCAAGTACGGGCGCAAGGAGCAGGAGCAGGCCTGGCAGAACGCCGAAGTCGCGGCGCTGTTCCGCCTGGCCAATGCCGGCGTGCGAGTGCCCAAACCCTACGATTTTCTCGATGGCGTGCTGCTGATGGAGCTGGTGGACGATGGCGAGGGCGACGTCGCACCTCGGCTCAATGACGTCGACCTGCACCCGGACGATGCCCGCGAGTTCCACGCCTTCATGATCCAGGAGATCGTCAAGATGCTCTGCGCCGGCCTGGTGCATGGCGACCTGTCAGAATTCAACGTGCTGCTCGGCGCAGACGGTCCGGTGATCATCGACCTGCCGCAGGCGGTGGACGCTGCCGCCAACAACCACGCCTTCAGCATGCTCGAACGGGACGTGCGCAACATGGCCGAGTACTTCGGCCAGTTCGCCCCAGAGCTGAAGTACACCAAGTACGCCAAGGAAATGTGGGCGCTTTACGAGGCCGGCAAGCTGCAGCCCGATACGCCACTGACCGGCGAGTTCGCCGAACCTGAGGACGCGGCCGATATCGACGCGGTGATGCGCGAGATCAAGGCTGCGCTGGCCGAAGAGGCGAAGAAGCAGGCGCTACGCAACGCCGAGGACGAACCCAAGGACGCCGAGCCGACGCCGCCCTGGATGCGTTGAAAGCTTTTGACGGGCTCCGCTCCGTAGGGTGTCGTGCGCACCCTCCTCACACGACGCCCCGGGGCATTAGAACTGGGCGCCACTGACGTAGGGCGGGTGCAACCCGCCATTGTCGGTCTGGCGGGTTTCACCCGTCCTACGGCTGACGGTGCGACGAACACTCCGCCGCGCCGCAGCTCACGCCTTGTTCGATTCCCTTCAGAATCGGGCAGTCAGGCCGGTCATTGCCCTGGCAACTGTTCGCCAGCTCCACCAGCGTGTCGCGCAGGGCACTCATCTCGGCGATCTTGCGCGAAAGCGTGGCGATATGCCCCTCGGCCAGCGCCTTCACATCGGCACTGGCGCGTTGCTTGTCCTGCCACAGGGCAAGCAGCTTGCCGACTTCCTCCAGCGAAAAGCCCAGATCCCGTGCCCGCTTGATGAACGCCAGGCGGTGCAGATCGCCGGCGTTGTACTGCCGATAGCCACTTTCCGTGCGCCCGGCATGCGGCAGCAGGTCGATGGATTCGTAGTAGCGGATCATCTTGGCACTCAGGCCGGTGTGCCTGGCGGCTTGGCCGATGTTCATGCGCGTGGTCTCCAGCGATTGAGCAGCAGTGCGTTGCTCACCACGCTGACGCTGGACAGCGCCATGGCGGCGCCAGCGAATATGGGGTTGAGCAGGCCGGCGGCGGCCAGCGGGATGCCGATCAGGTTGTAGATGAAGGCCCAGAACAGGTTCTGGCGGATCTTGGCGTAGGTGCGCCGGCTGATGTCCAGCGCGGCCGGCACCAGGCGCGGGTCGCCGCGCATCAGGGTGATGCCGGCGGCATGCATGGCCGCGTCGGTGCCGCCGCCCATGGCGATACCGACGTCCGCAGCCGCTAGGGCCGGTGCGTCGTTGATGCCGTCGCCGACCATGGCCACGGTACCCTGCTGGCGCAGTTCGCCAACCAGGCGGGCCTTGTCGGCCGGCAGCACCTGCGCATGAGGTTCGTCGATCCCCAGCGTGCTGGCGACCGCCGCGACACTGCCCTGGTTGTCGCCGCTGATCAGGTGGCTGGTAATGCCCTGTGCACGCAGTTCGGCGATGGCGTCGGCCGCACCTTCCTTGAGCTGATCACCGAAGGCCAGCAGGCCGAGCAGGCGAGGGGCGTTGCCGGTTTCGATCAACCAGGACAGGGTGCGCCCCTGCGCTTCCCAGGCCTTTGCCGATTCGGCCAGTGCACCAGCCTGCAGATGGTTTTCTTGCAGCAGGCGGCTGCTGCCCAATTGCAAAGAACGGCCCTCGACCTCGCCAGCGATGCCGCGACCGGCCAGCGCTCGGCTCTCACTCAGCGTTGGCAGGCCGATGTGCTGTTCCGCGCAGCGCTGCAGCACGGCCTTGGCCAGAGGATGTTCGCTGCCCTGCTGCAGGCCGCCGGCCAGGCGCAGCAATTCCTCTTCGCTGGCCTCGCCCAGGCCGACGTGGACGATGCGTGGTTTGCCTTCGGTGAGGGTGCCGGTCTTGTCGAAGGCGATGTGCTGAACGGCGTGGGCGACTTCCAGCGCCTCGGCATCCTTGATCAGGATGCCGTGACGCGCGGCGACGCCGGTGCCGGCCATGATCGCGGTCGGCGTGGCCAGGCCCAGGGCGCAGGGGCAGGCGATTACCAGCACGGCGACGGCATTGAGCAGGGCGCCTTCCAGCGAGGCGCCGAGCGCCAGCCAGGCCAGCAGCGTGGCCAGGGCGACCAGCAGCACCGTGGGGACGAACACCTGGCTGACCTTGTCTACCAGCTTCTGGATCGGCGCCTTGGCCGCCTGGGCGTCCTCAACCAGGCGTATGATGCGTGACAGCACGGTTTCCGCGCCCAGGGCGGTGGTCTCCAGCAGCAGGCGACCTTCGCCGTTGATAGCGCCGGCGGTGACCTTGTCGCCCGGCTGCTTGGCTACCGGCAGGCTTTCGCCGCTGATCAGTGCTTCGTCTGCATGGCTGTGGCCCTCCAGCACCTGACCGTCGACCGGGAAGCGCTCGCCGGGCTTGACCAAGATGCGGTCGCCCAGCGCCAGGGCGTCGATGCCGACGCGCTCCTCGCGGCCCTCCAGCAGGCGTACCGCGTGGTCCGGGCGCAGGGCCTGCAATGCGCGAATGGCACTGGCGGTCTGGCGTTTGGCGCGGCTTTCCAGATACTTGCCGAGCAGGATCAGGCTGATGATCACCGCCGAGGCTTCGAAGTACAGGTGCGGCATCTGCCCGGCCGGCGTCACGGCCCATTGATACAGACTCAGGCCGTAACCGGCGCTGGTGCCGATTGCCACCAGTTGATCCATGTTGCCGGCACGGGCCTTCAGCGCCTGCCAGGCCGCGCGATAGAAGCGTGCGCCGAAGGTGAACTGCACCGGCGTGGCCCGCAGGAACTTCGCCCGGGCCGGCAACATCCCGTACAGGCCGAACGGCTCGACCAGCATCGGCAGCACCAGCGGCAGGGTCAGGGTGATGGCAGCCAGCAAGGTCAGGCGCTCACGCTGCAAGCGGCGCTGCCCCTGATCGCTGACCTGGCGCTCGCCAAGCAGCTGCGCCTGGTAGCCGGCAGTGACAACCGCCTGCACCGCCAGCTGCGGGTCGAAACCGGCGAGCACCTGCAGGCGAGCCTTCTCGTCGGCGAGATTGACGGCGACCTGGCTGATGCCCGGCACCTTGTTCAGAGCGCGCTCGATACGACCCACGCAACTGGCGCAGGTCATGCCTTCGATGCCCAGTTCCAGAGGCTGGCTGGGCACGCCGTAACCGGCGCCTTCGATGGCGGCGATCAGCTGCGGCAGGCTGTCGGCAGGTGCTTCGATGCGCGCTTGTTCGTTGGCCAGGTTGACGCTAGCGCCGGTCACCTGCGGCAGCTTGCGCAAGGCGCGTTCGACACGGCCGGCACAGCTGGCGCAGGTCATGCCCTGGATCGGCAGGTCGTAGGTGGTCATGGTTCGGCTCCCTGTAACGGCATGGCTACAGGATCAACCTTGACCCCATGGTAAGGTCAAGCCTTCAATTCAGCGCAGGCGCGGCATGCAGTCGCAGGCCGTCGCTGCCCATGGCGATGCGGTAACGGCGCACTTCGCCGGCAAGAAGCTCCAGCGATTGTCCGTTCAACTGGGTGATGCCGTTCTGGCATGGGCCGGTGCCGGTCAGGCCGAGACGCAGCGAGACCTTGCCCGGCGGCAGGTTGAAGGAAACCGACTGGCCCTGGTACAGGCGTGCGGCCAGCTGATCGTGCACATACAGCGCCACTTCGCAGGTGGTCGCCACCTCCAGGCGCTCGCGCGAAACGATCAGCACCGCGTAACCCTCGCCCTGTGTCGTGGAAGGTAGCGGGGCCAGTGGGTCGGCCAGTGCCAGAGGCGCCAGCAACAAGGCGAAGGCAGAAAACAACAGGCGCATGACGAGGGTCCTCTTGCAGAAGCCGGAGTGGCAAGACTTGACCTTGCCATCGTGGCAAGGTCGAGACTACACCCATCTTCCATCGGTTCAAGGAGTCAGCAGATGCAACAGTTCAAGGTTAGCGGAATGTCATGCGGTCATTGCGTGCGTGCCATCACCCAAGCGATCCAGGCGCTGGATCAGGCGGCCAGGGTCGAAGTCGATCTGGCCGCGGGGCTGGTACATGTGAAGGGCAGTCTGGACGCCGCGCAGATTCAGGCCGCGATCCGTGAAGAGGGCTATGAGGTTGTGTCCGCGTAGGACCCGGGCCGGCTAAGAACCTGTTTTTGCCTTGCATTGCTCTAGCTCGCGAGACTTTGAACAGGCTCTAAGGCCACTGCCGCAGCAGACCGCGAAAGCAGCTGTCGATCATGGCCGGGGTGTCGGTCTGGGCATCGAACAGATTGGGATCGCGCAGCCAGTCGCTGAAAAGCCCGACGATCAGCGCGTGCAGCGTGCGCGAGGCCAGGCGCGGGGTGATGCCCGGCTGCAGATGCGCTTGCACCGTCGGCAGGGCGAACTGCTGCTGGCACAGGTCGATGAACTGATTGACGAAGGTTTCGTGGCGCTCTTCGGCCTCGCGTAGTTCTTCGGTGAACTCGCAGCGGCGTAGCAGCACGGTGAGGATACGCCGTCGCTGTTCATCCAGCACCAGATTGGCCATGGCCTCGATGCACAGATCGCGCAGCAACTGCAGCGATGACAGGCCGTCGACGGCAGCCAGTTGCTGAGCCAGCGGCTCCAGCGGCAGGCGTACCTGGTTGAGCATTTCGTGGAACAGATGTGCCTTGTTCTGGAAGTGCCAATAGACCGCCCCGCGAGTCACCCCGGCATGCCGGGCGATGTGCTCCAGGCTGGTATGGGCGACGCCACGCTCGAGGAACAATTGTTCCGCAGCGGCGAGGATGGCGCAGCGGGTTTTCTCTGCATCTTCTTTGGTTCTACGCATGGCGATCCGGCTAATTGGAGCTAGGCTCGATTGTACCGATTATGCCCGCCTGCTGGTGGCGCGCTTCTTTGTGCGGCTTCTGCTCTGCGTCTAGCCAAGGAGAGGGATGCATCATGTGGTTCGTTCGCCTGGATCGTTTCTGCCTGTCCGCAACGCTTATTTTCACCCTCGGTGCACAGGCCGCCGACGCGCCGCCCACGGCGGTGACGGTCGAACAGGCCAAGGTCGGCGACTTGCCTATCGTGCTGGAGTATCCCGCGCGGACCGCCGGTTATCGTGAGGTGCAGGTCAGGGCCCAGGTCGGCGGCATCCTGCAGGAGCGCACCTATCAGGAAGGCAGCCGGGTGCAGAAGGATCAGGTGCTGTTTCGCATCGACCCGCGCCCCTATCAGGCTGCCCTCGCGCGGGCCAAGGGTGCGCTGGCACAGGAGCAGGCGCGTTTCCGGCAGACCGATCGCGACCTCAAACGCATCCGTGAACTGCAGAAGAAGGGCTTTGCCAGCGAGAGCGAGCTGGACAATGCCATCTCCAATTTCGAGCAGAGCAAGGCCAATATCGAGGCGGCCCAGGCCGAGGTGCAGTCGCGCCAGATCGACCTCGATTACACCACGGTGAAGGCGCCGATCACCGGTATCACCAGCAAGGAAAGCGTCTCCGAAGGCAGTCTGATCGTCGCCGGCGACCCCAGCGCCAGCCTGCTCACGCAGATCACCCAGCTCGATCCGATCTTCGTCAACTTCGCCTACCCGGATGCCGAGGCAGAGCGCCTGCGTCGCGAGCTGTCCGAGGGCAGCCTGGTGCCGCCGGCCAGCGGCAAGCTGAATGTGGAGGTGCATTTCGGTGATGGTTCGGCGTATCCGACGGCGGGTGAGGTGGACTTCACCGACAGCCTGATCGACCGCGGCACCGGCACCGTCAGCGCCCGTGGCGTGGTGCCCAACCCCGAGCAGAAACTGCTGCCGGGGCAGTTCGTACGGGTGCAGGTCAAAGGCCTGACCCGCCCCAATGCCATTACCGTGCCGGAGCGCGCCGTCGCCCAGGGGCCACGCGGTACTTTCGTCTACGTCGTCGACGATCAGAACGTCGCGCGCATGCGTCAGGTCGCCACGGGCGACACCGCAGGTGGGCGCTGGTTGATCCTTTCCGGGGTCAGCGATGGTGAGCGGGTGATCGTCGACGGCCTGGCCAAGGTGCGGCCGGACAGCCCGGTCAAGGTCGAGGAGGCGCAGGCAGCCAAGCCCGCCAGCCAGGCGCAGGAGTAACGGCCATGATCTCGCGCTTCTTCATCGACCGTCCGGTGTTCGCCACCGTTATCTCCATCGTCGTCGTGCTCGCCGGGTTGGCCGCGATGCGTGCGCTGCCCATCGCCCAGTATCCGGAAATCCTGCCGCCGCAGGTGTCGGTCAGCGCCTCCTATCCCGGCGCCAGCTCGCAGGTTATCGCCGAAACCGTGGCGGCGCCGCTGGAGCAGGAGATCAACGGCGTCGAGAATATGATCTATCAGCTGTCGAACTCCTCCAGCAGCGGAGCGATGAGCCTGACGGTGTACTTCGAGGTCGGCACCGATCCGGACCAGGCCACCATCAACGTCAACAACAAGGTGCAGGCGGCGCTGGCCAAGCTGCCGGAAGAAGTACGCCGCCAGGGCGTCAAGGTGGAGAAGAAGTCCTCGGACATCCTCCAGGTGATCACTCTGTACTCGCCGGATGACTCACGCGACCCGATCTTCATCAGCAACTATGCGCTGATCAACGTCATCGACGAACTCAAGCGCCTCAAGGGCGTGGGCGATGCCAGTCAGTTCGGCTCCAAGGACTACTCCATGCGCATCTGGCTGCGCCCGGACAAACTGGCGCAGTACAACCTCACCCCCACCGATGTGGTGAACGCCATCCGCGAGCAGAACTCGCAGTTCGCCGCCGGCAGCTTCGGCCAGCAGCCGCTCAAGGAACCGCAGGACTTCACCTACACGGTCACCACCCAGGGCCGCTTCACCGACCCCAAGGAGTTCGAGAGCGTCATCCTGCGCACTGACGACACCGGCGCCAGCCTGCTGCTCAAGGACGTGGCGCGGGTCGAACTGGGGGCGCAGGATTACTCGCTGGTCACCACCCTCAATGGCCAGCAGAACGCCGCCTTCGGCATCTACCTGCAGCCCGGCGCCAATGCGCTGGACACCGCCGAAGCGGTCGAGCGCACCATGCAGCGCCTGAGCCAGCGCTTCCCCGAGGGCATCGCCTACAAGATCCCCTACGACACCACCAAATTCGTCCAGGTCTCCATCGAGGAGGTGATCCACACCTTCTTCGAGGCGCTGGTACTGGTGGTGCTGGTGGTGTTCATCTTCCTGCAGAACTGGCGCGCCACGCTGATTCCGGTGCTGGCGATTCCGGTGTCGCTGGTCGGCACCTTCGCCGGCATGTACATGCTGGGATTCTCCATCAACCTGCTGACCCTGTTCGGCATGGTGCTGGCCATCGGCATCGTGGTGGACGACGCCATCGTGGTGATCGAGAACGTCGAGCGGGTCATGCGAACCGAACATCTCAACGCGCGGGATGCCTCGATCAAGGCCATGGAAGAGGTCACCGGGCCGATCATCGCCATCGTTCTGGTGCTCTGCGCCGTATTCGTGCCGGTGGGCTTTCTCGGCGGCCTGGCGGGACAGATGTACAAGCAGTTCGCGATCACCATCGCGGTCTCGGTGGTGATTTCCGGCATCGTCGCCCTGACCCTGTCGCCCGCGCTCTGCGCGCTGCTGCTCAAGCCCGGCCACCACGAGCCGGCTGCGCCGTTTCGCGCCTTCAACCGCTTCTTCGAAAAGGCCACAGAGGGCTACGGCGCCGGCGTGAGCTTCTTCCTCAAGCGCTCGCTGATCGGCCTGTTGCTGTTCGGCGGGATGATCGCGCTGATCATGCTGCTGTTCGCACGGGTGCCGGGTTCCCTGGTGCCCGACGAGGATCAGGGCTACGTGATCAACGCCTATTACCTGCCGCCGGCGGCCTCGCTCAATCGCACCGAGGCGTTGAGTGGCGCGGTGACCCAGCAATTGATGGAGCACCCGGCGGTGCAGGACGTGGTGACCTTTGCCGGTTTCGACGTGCTCACCTTCGGCGTGCGCAGCAACGCCGGGGTGTCCTTCGTGCCGCTCAAGGACTGGAGCGAGCGCACCACCGATGAACTCGATGCGCGCAACCTGACGCGCGAGTTCATGGGCATGGGCGCCGCGCAGAAGGACGGCCTGGTGTTGTCGTTCAACCCGCCGCCGATCACCGGCATGAGCACCACCGGTGGTTTCGAGTCCTACATCCAGGACCGCTCCGGTGGCAGCGTCGAGCAGCTCGGCGAGAAGGTACAGGCCTTCGTCGAGGCCGCCAGCAAGCGACCTGAGCTAGCCGGTGTGCAGAGCACCTTCAGTGCCAACGTGCCGCAGTACTACATCGACCTGGACCGCACCAAGACGCGTGCTCTGGGCGTCAGTGTCAGTGACGTGTTCACCGCCATGCAGGCGACCTTCGGCAGTTACTACGTCAACGATTTCACCCTCTACGGGCGCACCTGGCAGGTCAGTTTGCAGTCCGAATCGGAGTTCCGCCGCAAGCCGGAAGATCTCGGCCAGGTTTACGTGCGCTCCAGCGGTGGCGATCTGGTGCCGCTGTCGACCCTGCTGCGGGTGCGGCGCATCCTCGGCCCGGATTCCTACGACCGTTTCAACGTCTACCCGTCGGCTAAGGTGCTCGGTGGCCCGGCGCCGGGCTACAGCTCCGGGCAGGCGCTTGCGGCGATGCAGGAGGTGGCCGATGAGGTGCTCGGCGAGGATTACAGCCTGGGTTGGATCGGCTCGGCCTATCAGGAGCTGGCCACGCAGGGCTCGGGCGCCCAGGCCTTCGTCTTCGGCCTGATCCTGGTATTCCTGATCCTGGCGGCGCAATACGAGCGCTGGACGCTACCGCTGGCGGTGGTCACCGCCGTGCCCTTCGCGGTGTTCGGGGCGATTCTCGCGGTGTGGCTGCGCGGCATTCAGAACGACGTGTACTTCCAGGTCGGCCTGGTCACCCTGATCGGCCTGGCGGCGAAGAACGCCATTCTCATCGTCGAGTTCGCGGTGATGCTGCGTGCCGAAGGCAAGGGCATTTTCGACTCGGCGCTGGAGGCGGCCAAGCTGCGTTTCCGCCCCATAGTGATGACTTCGCTGGCGTTCATTCTCGGTTGCGTGCCGTTGGCCATCAGCTCTGGCGCCGGCTCGGCCAGCCGGCATTCCATCGGCACCGGGGTGATCGGCGGCATGCTCGCCGCCACGCTATTGGCCACGTTCCTGATCCCGATGTTCTACCTGCTGGTAGAGTCGGCCGCCCAGCGTGTGAGTCGACGCGGCAAGACGAAGGAGGCAGAACCGCATTGATATTTACGCGGGCCGTCGTTCGGCGGCCCGCGCTTTCGCAAGCAGCTGGTCGGTGAGAAGATTAGCCGGCTAACAATAGTCCGGACTGTTCATGAACCTGCGAACCCTGCTGATTCTGGGCGCGCTATGCGCCTTCGGCCCTCTGGCCATCGATTTCTATCTGCCGAGTTTCCCCACCCTGGCCCAGCAGTTCGGCACCGATGTCGAGCATATCCAGCTGTCGCTGGCGGCCTATTTCGTCGGCATCGCCATCGGCCAGCTGTTCTACGGGCCGCTGGCGGATCGTTTCGGTCGCCGCGTGCCGCTGCTGGTCGGGGTCGCCCTGTTCACCGTGGCATCGCTGGCCTGCGCCCTGGCGCCTAACCTGGAATGGCTGGTGGCCGCGCGTTTCGTGCAGGCCCTGGGCGGCTGCGCTGGTATGGTCATCACCCGCGCCGTGGTGCGCGATCTGTGCGACCCACTGGCTTCGGCCAAGGTGTTCTCGCAACTGGTGCTGGTGATGGGGCTGGCGCCGATTCTCGCGCCTCTGGGCGGCGGCTTGCTGCTCAATACACTGGGCTGGCCTGCGATCTTCCATAGCCTGGCGATCTTCGCCGGACTGTGCCTGCTGGCCGTACTGCTCTGGCTTCCGGAGACGCGCCCGAAGGATCTGCAGCCGGCGCCGCTGACGGGTGCCTTCGGCCAATACCGCGCACTGCTGGGCAATGCGCCGTTCATGGGCTACAGCCTGGCCGGTGGCGTCGCCATGGCTGGCATGTTCGCCTACATCGCCGGCTCGCCCTTCATCTTCATCGAACTGTACGGCGTGCCGGCCGAGCACTATGGTTGGCTGTTCGGCAGCAACGCCGCGGGCTTCGTGATCATGGCGCAGGTCAACGCGCGTCTGGTGCGCAACGGCGGCCCGGCGCGGTGGCTGCGGCGCATGGTGCTGGTGTACCTGGCCAGCGGTCTGAGCCTGCTGGCGCTGGCGTTGTGGCAGCCGGCGCAGCTGTGGCCGCTGCTGATTCCGCTGTTCATCTGCGTCGCCAGCCTCGGCTGCGTGCTGCCCAACGCCACGGCCTGCGCCATGGCCGGGCAGGGCCGTCATGCCGGCAGCGCTTCCGGACTGCTGGGCAGCATGCAGTTCAGCGTGGCGGCCGGCGCGTCGGCGCTGGTGGCCTACCTGCATGATGGCTCGGCCATGCCCATGGCGCTGGTGATCGCTCTGTGCGGCGCTGCCGCCTGTGGTTTTGCCTGGTGGAGCAAGCGCTTCGCGGTCTGACCCGGCGCGTTACAGGCGGGCTGCCTTGAAAGTGTCGCAACGTCCCGGCTGACCGCTCTCGAAACCGGTACTGAACCAGCGCACGCGCTGCTGCGAAGTGCCATGGGTGAAGGCATCCGGCACCACCTGGCCGCGCGCCTGCTTCTGCAGGCGGTCATCGCCGATGGCGCTGGCGGCATTCAGCGCCTCTTCCAGGTCACCGGCCTCCAGCCAGTCATGCCGACGCTGCGCGTGATGCGCCCAGACTCCGGCCAGGCAGTCGGCCTGCAACTCCTGACGCACCAGCAGGCCACCATCGCCCTCGACGCGTTCGCCGCGCTGGCGCGCCGCATTGACCTTGGCCGACACGCCCAACAGCGTCTGCACGTGATGGCCGACTTCATGAGCGATCACGTAGGCCTGGGCGAAGTCGCCGGCAGCGGAGAAGCGCTGCTCCATCTCGCGGAAGAATGCCATGTCCAGATACACGCGCTGATCGCCAGGGCAGTAGAAGGGGCCGACCGCCGAGCTGGCGAAGCCGCAGGCGGAATCGACGCCACCGGAGAACAGCACCAGTTGCGGATCGCGATACTGCTGGCCAGCCTGCTGGAACAGCTCGCGCCAGGTGTCCTCGGTGTCGCCGAGAATGGCGCGGACGAACTCGCTCTGCTCGTCGTTGGCTGGCGGTGCGCTTTGTGTCTGCGCGACCTGTGGCAGGGTGGCCTGGCCGGCGATCTGGCCGAGGATCTGCAGCGGGTCCTGCCCGGTCAGCAAGCCGAAGATGACGATCAGCGCGACGCCGCCGAGGCTCAGGCCGCCACCGAGGCGCCTGCCGGAACGGCCGCGCGCGTCCACCACGTTGTCACTGCGTCTACCGCGTTGCCAGCGCATGGCTGCACTCCCAGGTTACTGATCGCTGCAGTGTAGCTGCCTTGGCGCCGACTCAGTTGGCCGGGTAGTTGCTAAGCAGTTGGTCCTGGCGCTCGCGATCCAGGCCGATCACCTGATAGGCATCGACACGGTCGCCATATTCCATGCCCGGCGAGCCCATGGGCATGCCGGGTACGGCGGCACCGATCAGGTCTGGGCGTTGACGCAGCTTGAGAATGTCTGCGGCCGGTACGTGGCCCTCGACGAACTTGCCGTCGATCACGCCGGTGTGACAGGAGGCCAGGCGCGGCGGCACGCCAAGCTTCTGCTTGACGGCGCTCATGTCGGCCTCGACATGGTCGTTGACGGTGAAGCCATTGTCCTGCAGGTGGCTGATCCAGGCCTTGCAGCAGCCGCAATTGGCGTCGCGATGCACATCGATGGTCAGCGGCTCGCTGGCGTGCGCCAGGCCGGAGAAGAGGAAGAGGGCGAGCAGGGAACGACGCATGGCAAGGCTCCAGATTAACCAGCGCCCAGCATAGCGCCGCGACAGGCACGGCCCAAGTGCTTGCGACCGGCGGCGCTACGTGGCATCCAGCGCGAGCCAGGCTCAGCGCCTTTCCAGCAGCACGCCGGCTTCCATGTGGTGGGTATAGGGGAACTGGTCGAACAGCGCGCAGCGCGTCACCCGGTGCGTGTCGGCGAGCTGGGAGATGTTGGCGGCCAGGGTTTCCGGGTTGCAGGAGATATACAGGATGCGCTGGAAGCGACGGGTCAGCTCGCAGGTGTCCGGGTCCATGCCCGCACGTGGCGGGTCGACGAAGACGCTGCCGAAGTCGTAGCTTTTCAGGTCGATACCGGCCAGGCGACGGAATGGGCGTACCTCGTTCAGCGCCTGGGTCAGCTCCTCGGCGGACAGGCGCACCAGCTCGACGTTGTCCACGCCGTTGTCGGCCAGGTTGGCCAGGGCGGCGTTGACCGAAGTTTTGCTGATTTCGGTGGCCAGCACGCGGCGCACGCGGGTGGCCAGCGGCAGGGTAAAGTTGCCGTTGCCGCAGTACAGCTCCAGCAGGTCGTCGTCGCGCTCGCCGAGTACGTCATGGGCCCAGCCCAGCATCTTCTCGCAGACCCGGCCGTTGGGCTGGGTGAAGGCGCCTTCCGGCTGGCGATAACGGAACGTGCGTCCGGCTACGCTCAGCTCTTCTTCCACGTAGTCGCGGCCGATCACCAGGCGCTGGCCACGGGAGCGCCCGACCAGGCTGACGTTGAGCTCGGCTGCCAGCTTCTCGGCCTCGGCCTGCCAGGCTTCATCCAGCGGGCGATGGTAGGCCAGGGTGATCAGTGCATCGCCGGCCAGGGTGGTGAGGAACTCCACCTGAAACAGCTTGAATGACAGCGCCTCGCTGGCTTGCCAGGCGGCGCGCAGACGTGGCATCAGTTCGTTGATGCGCAGGCTGGCGATGGGGAAATCGTCGAGCAGAATCGGCGTGTGCTTGTCGCCCGGCGCGAACATCGCATAGTGGCGCTGGCCGTCTTCACGCCACAGGCGGAACTCGGCGCGCATGCGGTAGTGCTCGCGCGGCGAATCGAATACCTCGGGCTCGGGGGCGGCGAAGGGTGCCAGCAGTTCGACCAGGCGGCCCTTCTTCTCGGCGAGTTGGGCGTCGTAGGTGGCGGGGTCGAATGCGGGGCGGCTCATCGGTCACTCATGGGGCAGGAAAACGGGGCGCCATTGTAGCGGAGGCGGTGGCCGCGTGCCTTGGGTTACTCGTCGGCGCTGCGTCGTAAGTGGATTGTGCTTTTCATCCACCCTTTAATGATGGCCACAAGAACGCTATTGGTGGACATGAAAGGCGATGTCCACCCTGCGTGTTGGCCAGCTGGGTGTCGTAGGGTGGATGACGCTTTTTTCATCCACCGCTGTGCGGCCGGAGAGAAGGTATTGGTGGACATGAAAAACGATGTAAACCTGTTGCCGCCTAACTTGTGTGTCGATCAGGCGAAGTAGGCCAGCTTGACGATGAACAGCGCGGAGAGCACCCACATCGCCGGGTTCAGTTCACGCCAGCGGCCGGACAGCACCTTGACCGCCGTCCAGGCGATGAAGCCGAAGGCGATGCCGTTGGCGATGGAGAAGGTCAGCGGCATGGCCAGGGCGGCGACCACCACGGGAGCGGCGACGGTCAGGTCGTCCCAGTCGATCTGCGCCAGGCTGCTCATCATCAGCACGGCGACGAACAGCAGCGCCGGTGCGGTGGCGTAAGCCGGTACCGAGCCGGCCAGCGGGGCGAAGAACAGGCTGAGCAGAAACAGCCCGGCGACCACGCAGGCGGTCAGGCCGGTGCGCCCGCCAGCGCTGATGCCGGCGGCGGATTCGATGTAGCTGGTGGTGGTGCTGGTGCCGAGCGCGGCGCCGGCCATGGTCGCGGTGCTGTCGGCCAGCAGGGCGCGGCCCAGGCGCGGCATCTTGCCGTCCTTGTCCAGCAGGTCGGCCTTCTGCGCGACGCCGACCAGGGTGCCGGAGGTGTCGAACAGGTCGACGAAGAGGAAGGCGAAGATCACGCTGATCAGACCGATATCCAGCGCGCCGGCGATATCCAGCTGCAGCAGGGTCGGCATCAGCGATGGCGGCATGGAGATCACGCCCGGCAGTTCGGACAGGCCGAGTGCGATGGACAGGCCGGTGACCAGCAGGATGCCGATCATCACCGCGCCCGTGACCTTGCGATAGGCCAGGGCAGCGATGACGAAGAAGCCAAGGCAGGCCAGCAGCGCGCCGCCCTGGCTCATGTCGCCCAGGCCGACCAGGGTGGCCGGGTGATCGACCACGATGCCGGCGTTCTTCAGCGCGATGATCGCCAGGAACAGGCCGATACCGGCAGCGATGCCGGCACGCAGGGCCAAGGGGATGCTGTTGATGATCCACTCGCGGATCTTGAAGATCGACAGCAGGAAGAAGATCGCACCGGAGAGGAAAACCGCGCCCAGGGCGGTCTGCCAGCTGTAGCCCATGGTCATGACCACGGTGTAGGTGAAGAAGGCGTTGAGGCCCATGCCCGGCGCCAGGGCGATCGGGTAGTTGGCCAGCAGACCCATGATCAGCGAGCCGATGGCGGCGGCCAGGCAGGTGGCGACGAACACCGCGCCGTGATCCATGCCGGTCTCGGCCAGCATGTTGGGGTTGACGAAAAGGATGTAGGCCATGGTCAGGAAGGTGGTGATCCCGGCCAGCACCTCGGTGCGCACCGTGGTGTTGTGAGCGTTGAGTTGGAACAGTCTTTCCAGCATGGTGGCTCCCCGAGGCGCGAGCGCGCCGAAATTGGTCTGCAGAAAGCAAAGCACATTCGTCCGAACGGGCCGGAAAATTGCTCGATCGTGCAAAAGCCGCGCATCATACCAGCAAGGTTTTGCCGGGTGAATTTATGGTCTTCTTAGCCTTTTCATGACCAGCCGGACAGTTTCGTTTTGTGCTTGGAGGAGTTGAGAAATGAGCAAACGAGCGCTGATTGCCGTCGCCGATGGCGTCGAGGATCTGGAATGCGTGACCCTGATCGACGTGCTGCGCCGCGCCGATGTGGAGGTGCTGGTGGCGAGCATCGAGGAGCGGCGGATGATCACCTGCGCGCGTGGCACGCGCCTGACGGCCGATGCCATGCTGGTGGATGTGCTGGCCCAGGACTTCGACCTGATCGTCCTGCCCGGCGGCATGCCTGGCGCACAGCGCCTGGCCGATTTCGAGCCGCTGGCCGAACGGGTGCGCAAGCAGGCCAAGGCCGGCGAACTGTTCGCCGCCCTGTGCGCCGCGCCGGCGGTGGCGTTGCAGAACTACGGTGTGCTCAGGCAGCGGCGCATGACCTGCTACCCCGCATTCAGTGATCGTCTCAGTGGCTGCACCTTCATCGACGAGGCGGTGGTGGTCGACGGCAACTGCATCACCAGCCAGGGGCCGGCCACGGCGCTGGCTTTCGCCCTGACCCTGGTCGAACAGCTGGTCGGGCGCGGCACGCGCAAGGAAGTGGCCGAGGCGATGTTGGTGTAGGAGTCGCGGCGCTGGCCATGATCTTCCCCGGATTGTATCCGGGCTACGTCTCCTGGCCTTCCTGCTCCAGCAACTGACGCTAGCGCTGCAGCTATGTAGGGCGGGAGCAACCCGCCATCAGCGGCCTGGCGGGTTACATCCGCCCTACGAACGACGACCTCCGGGTGCGTCGGGAAGCCGCCGATGGGTTACGACTGCTCCTGCTCCAATAGTCGCCGCTTGCGCTGCAGCCCCCAGCGATAGCCGCTGAGGCTGCCATCGCTGGCCACCACGCGGTGACATGGCAGCAGCAGGCCGATGGCATTGCTGGCGCAGGCGCGGGCAACCGCTCGCGGATGACTATCCAGTTGCCCGGCCAGCTCGGCATAACTGCGGGTTTCGCCGCTGGGGATGTGCTGCAGTGCCTGCCAGACGCGCTGCTGGAATGCGCTGCCGCGAATGTCCAGGGGCAGATGAGCCGCGCGTTCGGGTTCTTCGAGCTGCGCCAGCACCTGCTGCAGCCAGCTGCGCAGGCCTGCCTCATCCTCTTCGAGCTGCGCCGCGGCAAAGCGCTGTTGCAGTTCCTCGCGCAGGGCCGCCGGCTGATCGCCGAACAGCAGCGCGCACACGCCCTTGTCGCTGGTGGCCAGCAGCACCTGGCCGAGCGGGCAGGGCGCGATGCTGTAACGCAGGCGCTCGCCAGCCCCGCGCTGGCGGCGTTTTGCCGGTGTCAGGGCCTGCGGCTTTTCGTACAGCGCGCGGGTGCCGGAATAGCCGGCGGCCAGGGCCGCATCGAGCACGCTATCGGCCTTTGGTAAATGAGCCTCCAGGCGCTGGCGCCGTTGCGCCGTTGCCCAGGCGTTGGGCGTCATGCCGGTGCGCGTCTTGAACGCTCGGGCCAGATGCGATGACGACAAGCCGATGCGTGCGGCCAGTTGCGTCAGTGTCAGGCGCTGTTCGCCACGCAGCAGTTCACAGGCGGCCGCGACCAGCGCGTCGAGTTGTTGTGCCGGGCTCTGGCCTTGCGGCGAGCAGCGCTTGCAGGGGCGAAATCCAGCAGCTTCTGCACGTTGCGCATCGCCATGAAAACTGACGTTGTCGCGCCGTGGTCGCCGCGCCGGGCAGTTCGGTCGGCAATAGATGCCGGTGCTGCGTACGGCGAAGACGAAGCGTCCGTCGAACGCCTCGTCGCGTTCGCAGACGGCCTGCCAGCAACGTTCCTGATCGAGCATGGGGGTGCCTTGCGCTAAGGATCATGGTGTCGATTGTCGGCTGGCGCCGCTGCTCTGCCAATCCGTATTGCACTTTCAAACCCCAGGCAAGGTCATTTGTATGACGGCCTGAGCGCAACTACAGCCCAGCACCGTCGATCAGGGTAGACGGGTGCAAACGGAGGTCGCCATGCGCGGGATGCTCGACAGGTCGGAGCAGGAACTGATTCTGGTGGTGGATGATGCGGTGGATGCACGACAGCGGCTCGGCGCGCTGCTGGTCGATCGCTATCAGGTGCGACTGGTCGGCAACGAAGAGGCCCTGCAAGCTGCCAGGGCACGCCCGCAACCGGATCTGATCCTGCTCAACTGGCAGGATGACTACGCATTGTGCCGCGAGCTGAAGAGCGACCCGCAAACGCGCTATATCCCGCTGATCCTGGTGACGGCCAGAAGCGATGCCGCCGACGAGCAGTTGGGCTTCGACCTCGGCGCCGCCGACTACATCACCAAGCCGGTCAGCCCGCCCATCGTGCTCGCCCGCGTGCGGGCGCAGCTGCAGCTCAAGGCCGCAACCGATTACCTGCGTGACAAAAGCGAATACCTGGAACTCGAGGTCAAGCGCCGTACGCGCGATATCCAGCGTTTGCAGGACGTCACCATCGAGGCCATGGCCAGCGTCGCGGTGATGCGCGACAACCCGCGCAGCCGTCGCCTGGCGCGGATCGAACGCTACATGATTGGCCTGGCCACTGCCCTAGCGCGGCAGCAGCCTGCCCTGTCGGAGCTGCTGAGCGAGGAGCGCATCGCCCAGTTGGGCAAGTCGGCCATGCTGCATGTGATCGACAGGCTGACCCTGCCCGATCGCATCCTGCTCAGCCATGGCGAGCCGGACGAGAGTGACCTGCACCTGTTGAGCGAGGGGGTGATTGCCGGCTGTGATGCGCTGGAAAGGGCCGAGCGCAAGCTGGGCAGCATCACCGACTTCTTGTCCGACGCCAAGGACATCGTCTACGGCCAGCACGAACGTTGGGACGGCAAAGGCTATCCGCAGGGCCTGTTCGGTGAGCAGATACCGCTGTCGGCTCGGTTGATGGCGCTGGTGGGGCACTTCGAAGAGCTGACCTGCCAGCATGCCTACCTGCCGGCCGTCAGCCCCGAGCAGGCGGTGACGCAGATCTGCGCGGCCAGCGGCACGCGCTTCGATCCGCTGGTGGTGTTGGCCTTCGTCGAAGCAGCGCCGGAGTTTCTGCATATCGCCAAAACCCTGGCCGATGATGCCGCTGTGGTCGGCGTCGAGCTGCAGCGCCTGGAGGATTCGCTGGGGGAAAGCATCGAGATGACTTTGCCGCCAGCGCCTTGACGTAAGGCGGCTCCGGCAGTTGCGCGTCTCTATCCACGCTTTCGAGTAAGTGTCGGCAAGGAATGCGAAACGCCGTTATCCGTCGATAACGGCGTTTTCTCGTTTTCGCTCGGGGATCAGGGCATCTGCACTTCGATGACGCCATCGGCGCTGACCGTGACCTGGCTGGTGCCAGCCTCGATCTGCGGCGTGGGCGCTGCATCCATCATCGCCATGCTCTTGGCTTCGAAGTTGCGCATGGCCATCGGCGGTTGGAATCCCCCGGTGCTGATGCTCAGGTTGACCAGCTTGTAGCTCTTGCCACCCAGTGCTTCGGTGGCCAGTTGCGCGCGTGCCTTGAAGGCGTCGACGGCGTCCTTGAGCATGGCGTCCTCGCGGGTCTTGCGGGTATCGGTGGCGATGCTGAAGTCCATGCCGGCCATCTTCATCGATTGCAGCAGGTCGCCGGTCAGGGCCGACAGACGAGCGAAGTCGGCACTTTCCATGCGCACCTCGGCGCGCTCGCGCCAGGCGGTGATCTTCTGCCCCTTGTCGTCATACACCGGATAGCTGTTGCGGCTGCCCAGCTTGACCGAAACGCCGCGTACCTGGCGTACCTGCTCCAGGGTCTTGTTGAGGGTGTTGGTGATCTCGGCTGCCAGCTTGGCCGGGTCGCTGTTCTGCGCTTCGGTGTAGAGGGTGACGTGCATCAGGTCGTGGGCGACCTCCTGGTTCACCTCGGCGCGCAGGGCGATCTGGTTGTAGCGCGCCTCGTCGGCAAGCAGACCTGTACTGGCCAGGCCGGCGATGGTCAGGGCGAGGATGGAGGCGATACGGGGCATGGTGCGCATGTGCAGTTCCTTTTTCAGTGGCCTTGATGGCCGTTTCCCGAGGGTAGACGAAGACGGGTGACGATTCGGGTTAACCTGTTTGAGTTTTTTTGCGCGTTCAAACAGGGGGGCAGAGGTGTGCGTCCGGTTGCCGCAGCGGCGCAGGGCCGCAGCAGGCTTGGTTATACTCGCCGCGATCAATTGGAGTCGCCATGCTCGAACCTGTGCAGTTACTCTCCGCCAGTCGCCAGAATCTCTGGCGCCTGACCCTCATTCGAATTCTGGTGCTGGCCGCCCAGGCAGGCTCGGTCGGGCTTGCCTACAAATCGGGCATGATACCGCTGCCGTGGTTGCAGTTATCGGTCACCCTTGGCGTTTCTCTGCTGCTGTGCCTGGGCACGGCGCTGCGCCTGCGCGGTCCCTGGCCGGTGACCGAGGTCGAGTACGCGGTACAACTGGGCTGCGACCTGATCATCCACAGTGTGCTGCTGTATTACTCGGGCGGTTCGACCAATCCCTTCGTCTCCTATTACCTGGTGCCGCTGACCATCGCCGCGGCGACGCTGCCCTGGCTATTTACCATCGTGCTATCGGGCCTGGCCCTGACTGGATATACCCTGCTGCTGGTATGGACGCACCCGCTCGAACTGCCCGCCGCTCGCGAGAGCCTGCTGGTCTACGGCATGTGGCTGAGCTTCGCCCTGGCGGCATCGTTGATCACCTTCTTCGTAGCCAAAATGGCCGAGGAGCTGCGTCGGCAGGACGAGCTGCGTGCCGAGCGCCGCGAGGAAAGCCTGCGTGATCAACAACTGCTGGCCGTGGCCACCCAGGCCGCTGGCGCCGCCCACGAACTGGGCACGCCGCTGGGCACCATGAGCGTGCTGCTCAAGGAACTGCGCCAGGAATACCGCGACACGCCCGCCCTGCAGGACGACCTGGCCCTGCTGCAGGAGCAGGTCAAGCTGTGCAAGTTCACCTTGCAGCAGTTGGTGCGCGCCGCCGAGAACGATCGGCGCCAGGCGGTTATCGAGCAGTCCAGCGTGGAGTGGCTGGAAACCACCCTCAATCGCTGGCACCTGATGCGCCCCGAGGCCAGCTACCGCTACCAGTGCCTGGGCCGTGGCACGCCGCCGCGCATCATGCCGCCGGCAGACTTGACCCAGGCGCTGCTCAACCTGCTCAACAACGCTGCCGATGCCTGCCCGGACAAGCTCGACATCTGCCTGGACTGGGACCATCAGTGGCTGCGCCTGAGCATTCGTGACCATGGCGTCGGCGTGCCGCTGGCCATCGCCGAACAGCTGGGTCGACCTTTCTTCACCACCAAGGGCAAGGGCTTCGGCCTGGGGTTGTTCCTCAGCCAGGCCAGCGTGACCCGTGCTGGTGGCACGGTTAAGTTGTATAACCATGAAGAAGGCGGCACCCTCACCGAATTGAAGTTGCCGCGTGCCTATGGCGTGGCCTGATTAGGAAAACCAAGCATGAGCGAAGAATCCCTGTTCGAAGGCGAAGAGCATCCGCATCTGCTGCTGGTGGATGATGATCCCACCTTCACTCGCGTGATGGCGCGCGCCATGAGTCGCCGCGGCCTGCGCGTCTCCACCGCGTCCAGCGCCGAAGAGGGCCTGGCCCTGGCCAAGGACGATCTGCCGGATTACGCCGTGGTCGACCTGAAGATGGAAGGCGACTCCGGCTTGGTACTGCTGCCCAAGCTGCTGGAGCTGGACGCCGAGATGCGCGTGGTGATTCTCACCGGCTATTCCAGCATCGCCACCGCGGTGGAGGCCATCAAGCGCGGCGCGGCCAACTACCTGTGCAAGCCGGCCGATGCCGACGACGTGCTTACCGCGCTGCTTTCCGAGCACGCCGACCTCGATAGCCTGGTGCCGGAAAACCCGATGTCGGTGGACCGCCTGCAATGGGAACACATCCAGCGCGTGCTGGCTGAGCACGAGGGCAACATCTCTGCTACTGCCCGCGCCCTCGGCATGCACCGCCGTACCTTGCAGCGCAAGCTGCAGAAGCGCCCGGTTCGCCGCTGATGCGCTGCAGCGTATCGGGCGTGCTGCGCGCTTTTTTGTAGGAGCGGATTTAGCCGCGAAACGTCTGGCTCACCGGCCTAATCGCGGCTGAGGCGGAATGCCGCCCAGCCGTCCTGCGCGAGCGAATATTGGCGTTCTGTGCCCATAGCCTAGAAATGCTTAGCCAGCTAACATAGGTCGTCAGACAACCTGCTGGTGTCGTCATGCTCGCCGTCGCTGCACAAACCCTCGCCATTACTGCGCCCGTTTTCGCCATGCTGTTTCTTGGCGTGGTGCTCAAACGTGTGCGCTGGATCGATACGTCCTTCATCGACACAGCCTCGAGCCTTGTGTTTCGCGGCACCATGCCGACCCTGTTGTTTCTTGGGGTGGTCAAGGCCGACCTGGATGCGGCCATGCAGCCGCAGTTGCTGACCTACTTCTTCCTGGCCACCGTGGCCTCGTTCTTCGTGGCCTGGGCCTGGGCGATCTGGCGGGTGCCGTTCGAAGACCGCGGCATCTACACCCAGGGCGCCTTTCGCGGCAACAACGGCATCGTCGGCCTGGCACTGGCCACCAGCATGTACGGTGACTACGGCCTGTCGGTCGGCTCGTTGCTCGCGGCATTGGTGATCCTCTGCTACAACGCGCTCTCGGCCGTCGTACTGGCCATCTACAGCCCCGGCGTCAAGCCCGGTGCCAAGGCCATCGTACGCAGCATCGTGACCAATCCGATGATCATCGGCGTGCTGATGGCGGTGCCGATCGCCTACTGGAAAATCCCGCTGCCGCAGTGGTTCCTGACCTCGGCCGAGTACTTCGCGCAGATGACCCTGCCGCTGGCGCTGATCTGCATCGGCGGCACGCTGAGCCTGGCGTCACTGCATCGTAGCAGCGGCACCGCCATCGGCTCGGGCATGATGAAAATGGTCTGGCTGCCCCTGCTGAGTACGTCCGGCGCCTGGCTGTTGGGCTTTCGCGGCGCGGACCTGGCGATCCTCTTCCTCTATTTCGCCAGCCCGACGGCGGCGGCCAGCTTCGTCATGGCGCGTGCGGTGGGGGCCAACCATGAGCTGGCGGCAGCCATCATCGTCATCACCACCTTAGCGGCAGTGGTCACCACCAATATCGGTCTGCTGTTGCTGCAGTGGGGTGGTTGGATCTAGCGTTTCGGTAGTCGCCTGAACTCGGTTTTCAAGGAAAAGAAAAATGAGTGATTCCATCCACTGGTTCGTTGTGACCTGTCCCAGTGACGAGCAGGTGCGTGTGCGGGGGCGGTCGCTGCTGGACTGGCTGATCGAGCGAAAGATCGTCGCGGCGCAGGTCTGCCCGTGCAGTGGCCTCTATCTGCCAGGGGACGCTGCGCAGGGATTCGACCGCGCTATCGACTACTGCGGCGTTCAGCTCGTACAGGAGCGTACCGTATTCCATGCGGGCGACAGTGGCGTGGAAGGATTGGCCTGCCCGAGCTGTCAGCAGGTCAGCGCGGCTGATGAAATCGTCTGGGACGAGGCTGTCGGCAACTGGTTCGCCGGGCACGACGATGCGACGCTGAACTGCCCGGCCTGTAAACGGGCCGGACGCCTGCACGACTGGCAGTTCCTGCCCATGCCTTGGGCTTTCGGCAATCTGGGGGTTGGCTTCTGCAACTGGTGGCCGGATGAGCCGGTGATCCAGGCACTGCTGGCTGAACTGGGGCCTGATACGCGTCAGGTTCGCCAGCACATCTGAGGTTTTGCCTTAGAAGCTGAGCCAGAACGCCCGATGCGCCTCATGTTCCAGCGTATGGGTACGCAGGCGGGCTGCTAGGTTTCAGATGCGTTGCGCTGCCATTCGTCGATTACCTCCTGCGCCGCGCGGAAGGCATCGATGCTGGCCGGCACACCGGCATACACCGCGCAGTGCAGCAGGGTTTCGCGAATTTCCTCGACGGTGCAGCCATTGTTCAGCGCGCCGCGCACGTGGCCTTTGAGTTCCTGCGGGCATTTCAGTGCGGTGAGCGCAGCCAGGGTTATCAGGCTGCGCGTCGCACGCGGCAGGCCGCTGCGCGTCCACACGCCGCCCCAGGCATGCTCGTTGACGAAATCCTGCAGCGGCTGGGTGAACTCGGTGGCATTGCCCAGGGCGCGGTCGACGAAGGCGTCGCCCATCACCTCACGGCGTACCTGCAGCCCGCGGTCATGGTTCTCGCTCATGCTCACACCTGCTCGCCACGCTGTTTGTGCCAGGCACGCCCGGCAATGATCACCAGGGTAATGACGGTGAGCGGCAGCACATAGCCGATCATTGCGTCACCGAAGGTTTCGGCCTGCGGGCGGCCGGTGCTGAACAGCACCAGGTACAGGGTGTAGGCCACGTAGTAGGCGAGGAACAGCAGACCTTCCCAGCGGTTGATGCGATAGCCGGTGAAGAAGATCGGCAGGCAGGCCACCGCCACGGCAATCATCACCGGGAAGTCGAAGGCCAGCGCATTGGCGGCTACCGGAATGGCTGCCGGCGAAACCAGCGAGGCCAGGCCCAGCACGCACAGCAGGTTGAAGATGTTGCTGCCGACGATGTTGCCCACGGCGATGTCGCGCTCGCCCTTGAAGGCCGCGATGATCGAGGTGGCCAGCTCCGGCAGCGAGGTGCCGATGGCGATCACCGTCAGGCCGATCACCAGCTCCGAAAGCCCCAGGGCGCGAGCCAGTTGCACGGCGCCTTCGACCAGGAAGTTGGAGCCCACCACCAGCAGCACCAGGCCCGCGATGACCAGGCCCAGGTTGATCGCCCAGGCATAGGGTTTGGGCGCTTCGTCGAGGCCGAACTCCTTGGCGAACTCGTCATCCTCGTTCTTGTTCTCCTTACGCGCGCTGTAGATCAGAAAACCGGTGTAGGTCAGCACGCCGGCGAACAGCAGGGCGCCGTCGAGGCGACTCAGCGCGCCGTCCCAGGCCAGGGCATAAACCACCAGGCTGGCGCCGATCATGATCGGCACATCGAGGCGGATCAACTGGCGCGAGACGATCAGCGGCGCGACCAGGGCCGTCACACCGAGGATCAGCAACACGTTGGCGATGTTGCTGCCGATCACGTTGCCGATGGCCAGGTCGCCGCTGCCGTTGAAGGCTGATTGCACGCTGACCGCGGTTTCCGGGGCGCTGGTGCCAAAGGCCACCACGGTCAGGCCGATTACCAGCGGTGGAATGCCGAACTGGGCGGCCAGCTTGGCGGCACCGCGCACCAGCACTTCGGCGCCAGCGACCAGCAGCACCAGGCCGGCGATCAGGTAGACATAGGTCATCAGGGTCATTGCAGGGTAGCTCCGGAAAAAGTGCGGCTAGTGTAGCGATGGCGTTGTGCGCCGCCAGATGCTGCAGAAAGATTTTGTTGCCAATTGTTGGTCAGTCCAGCGCCTCGACCCATACCGGCACCACACCTGCGCGCAGCATGTCCAGGCGCACGGCGGCGGCACGTGAAACGTCGATCACGCGGCCGCGTACGAAGGGCCCACGATCATTGATGCGCAATACGACGCTACGTTCATTGTTCAGGTTGGTCACCCGCACACGTGTGCCGAACGGCAGGGTACGATGCGCAGCGGTCAGTGCGCTCTGATCGAAACGCTCGCCGCTGGCGGTGCGTTTGCCGTGGTGCGCCTGGGCGTAGTAGGAGGCCTTGCCGGTTTCGCTGCCGCCTGCGCCGCCGCCGAAGGTGGAGCAGCCGCCGAGTGCGGCGAGGGCGGCAAGTAGAACGCAGGTGCGTAGCCCGGATGCAATCCGGGGTAATGAAGGTTCCCGGATTGCATCCGGGCTACGGATCGTCATCTGTTGTTTCCCCATAAAAAAACGCCGGCGGAACCCGGCGTTTTTCAGTATCAAGCGAACCGGTCTGGCTCAGCCTTCGAGCTTCTTCTTCAGCAGTTCGTTCACTTGCCCCGGGTTGGCCTTGCCCTTGGAGGCTTTCATGGCCTGGCCGACGAAGAAGCCGAACATCTTGCCGCGCTTGGCTTCGTCGCTGGCGCGGTACTGCTCGACCTGCTCGGCGTTGGCCGCCAGCACCTCATCGAGCATCTTCTCGATGGCGCCGCTGTCGGTGACCTGCTTGAGGCCCTTGCTCTCGATGATCGCATCGGCGCTGCCTTCACCGGCCGCCATGGCCTCGAACACCATCTTGGCGATCTTGCCGCTGATGGTGTTGTCCTTGATGCGCAGGATCATGTCGCCCAGTTGCTCGGCGGACACCGGCGACTGCTCGATCTCCAGGCCCTCTTTATTGAGCAGGCTGGACAGCTCGCCCATCACCCAGTTGGCGGCCAGCTTGGCATCGCCGCAGGCTTTCTCGACCGCTTCGAAGTAATCGGCCATTTCGCGGCTGGCGCTGAGCACGCTGGCGTCGTAGGTGGACAGGCCGAACTGACTCTCGAAACGCTCGCGCTTCTGCGGCGGCAGCTCGGGCAGCGCGGCGCGCAGTTCGTCGAGGAAGCTGCGCTCGATGACCACCGGCAGCAGGTCCGGGCAGGGGAAGTAACGGTAGTCGTTGGCTTCTTCCTTGCTGCGCATGGAGCGGGTCTGATCCTTGTTGGGATCGTACAGGCGGGTTTCCTGCACCACCTTGCCGCCGTCTTCGATCAGCTCGATCTGGCGTTGCACTTCGTGGTTGATGGCTTTCTCGATGAAGCGGAACGAGTTGACGTTCTTGATCTCGGCGCGGGTACCGAACTCGGCCTGGCCCTTGGGGCGTACCGACACGTTGCAGTCGCAACGCAGCGAGCCTTCGGCCATGTTGCCGTCGCAGATGCCCAGGTAGCGGACGAGTGCGTGGATGGCCTTCACATAGGCCACCGCTTCCTTGGCCGAGCGGATGTCCGGCTCGGAAACGATTTCCAGCAGCGGCGTGCCGGCGCGGTTCAGGTCGATGCCGCTCATGCCGTGGAAGTCTTCGTGCAGGCTCTTGCCCGCATCCTCTTCCAGGTGCGCACGGGTGATGCCGATGCGCTTGACGGTGCCGTCTTCCAGGGTGATGTCGAGGAAGCCCTTGCCGACGATGGGATGGTCCATCTGGCTGGTCTGGTAGCCCTTGGGCAGGTCCGGGTAGAAGTAGTTCTTGCGCGCGAAGACGTTACGCTCGGCGATTTCGGCGTCGATGGCCAGGCCGAACTGGCAGGCCATGCGCACGGCTTCGGCGTTGAGCACCGGCAGGGTGCCGGGCATGCCGAGGTCGACCAGGCTGGCCTGGGTGTTGGGCTCGGCGCCAAAGGTGGTGGCGCTTGCCGAGAAAATCTTCGATTGGGTGCTGAGCTGAGCGTGAATCTCGAGCCCGATCACGGTTTCCCATTGCATAAAAGTGTTCCTCAGAAGCCGCTCGGTGCTTGTTTGTGCCAGTCGCTGACCTGCTGGTACTGGTGCGCGATGTTGAGCAGGCGACCTTCCTGGAAGTAGTTGCCGAGCAACTGCACGCCCACTGGCAGGCCATCGACGAAGCCGGCCGGCATCGACAGGCCGGGAATGCCGGCCAGGTTGGCGGTGATGGTGTAGATGTCTTCGAGGTAGGCCGAGACCGGGTCGCCGCCTTTCTCGCCAATCTTCCAGGCCAGGTTCGGCGTGGTCGGGCCGAGAATCACGTCGACGTCATTGAAGGCGGCGACGAAGTCGTTCTTGATCAGTCGGCGGATCTGCTGGGCCTTGATGTAGTAGGCGTCGTAGTAGCCGGCCGACAGCGCGTAGGTGCCGACCATGATGCGCCGTTTGACTTCCGCACCGAAGCCTTCGCCGCGCGAGCGCTTGTACAGGTCTTCGAGGTTCACCGGGTTTTCGCAGCGATAGCCGAAACGCACACCGTCGAAACGCGACAGGTTGGAGCTGGCTTCTGCCGGGGCGATCACGTAGTAGGCGGGAATCGCGTGCTGCATGTTCGGCAGGCTGATGTCCTTGACGGTGGCGCCGAGCTTTTTCAGCTCCTCGACCACGGCCATGACCTTCTCGCCGATGCGGGCATCCAGGCCGGCGCCGAAGTATTCCTTGGGCAGGCCGATGCGCAGGCCGGCCAGCGGCTGGGCCAGCGCCGCCAGGTAGTCATCGACCGGCTGATCGACGCTGGTGGAATCCTTGGCGTCGAAACCGGCCATGGCGCCGAGCAGCAGGGCGCAGTCCTCGGCGGTGCGGGCCAGCGGGCCGCCCTGATCGAGGCTGGAGGCGTAGGCGATCATGCCCCAGCGCGAGACGCGGCCGTAGGTCGGCTTGATGCCGGTGAGGTTGGTCAGCGCCGCCGGCTGGCGGATCGAGCCGCCGGTGTCGGTGCCGGTGGCGGCCGGAATCAGGCGCGCCGCTACGGCTGCAGCGGAGCCACCGGAGGAGCCGCCGGGCACGCGGCTGGTGTCCCAAGGGTTCTTGACCGCGCCGTAGTGGCTGGATTCGTTGGCCGAGCCCATGGCGAACTCGTCCATGTTCAGCTTGCCGAGGGTCACGGTGCCGGCGGCCTTGAGCTTGTCGACGACGGTGGCGTCGTACGGCGCCTTGAAGCCGGTGAGTATCTTCGAGGCGCAGGTGGTCAGCACGCCGTTGGTGCAGAACAAGTCCTTGTGCGCGATCGGCGCGCCGAGCAGGGCGCCGTTCTCGCCAGCGGCACGGCGTGCGTCAGCGGCCTTGGCCTGCTCGAGGGCCAGCTCTTCGGTAATGGTGATGAAGCTGTTGAGCTGCGGGTCGAGCTGATTGATGCGCGCCAGCAGGGCGCTGCTCAGTTCTTCGGCGGAGAATTGCTTGTCGGCGAGGCCGCGGGCGATCTCGGCCAGGGTCAGTTGATGCATGTCGGGCCCTTTCCTTTATTCGATGACTTTCGGCACGAGGTACAGGCCGCTTTCCACGGCCGGGGCGATGGCCTGGTAGGCGTCGCGCTGGTTGCTCTCGTTGACCACGTCGGCACGCAGGCGCTGGGTCGCTTCCAGCGGGTGCGCCAGGGGTTCGATGCCCTGGGTATCGACGGCCTGCATCTGGTCGATCAGGCCGAGGATGTTGTTCAGGGTCTCGGTGGTTTGCGGAATATCGCCTTCGTTCAGACCCAGGCGGGCCAGGTGGGCGATTTTTTCCACCTCGGAGCGTTCAAGCGCCATCAGGGGTTCTCCAGGGGAAGTGTGACAGAGAGGACAAGCAGGGAACGGATGCCGCGAGCCGGCGGTCAAAGGCCGCGCTGTGCAGCTGCAAGGCCCGGAAAAACAGGCAATCTACCATATTGCCGCCTTGCTCAAAATCCCTGCCGTTGTTAGAGTTTGCCGCACTTTTTACCCGCGCGTTTTTCCGCGTCTGACTTTTACCCACGCGTTGCCTAGGGTCCCTTCCTAATGTTCAAGAAACTGCGTGGCATGTTCTCCAGCGATCTGTCGATCGACCTGGGTACTGCCAATACCCTTATTTATGTGCGCGAGCGCGGTATCGTCCTGAATGAGCCGTCCGTGGTCGCCATCCGTACCCACGGCAACCAGAAGAGTGTCGTGGCTGTGGGCACCGAGGCCAAGCGCATGCTCGGCCGTACCCCCGGCAACATTTCCGCGATTCGTCCGATGAAGGACGGCGTGATCGCTGACTTCAGCGTCTGCGAAAAGATGCTGCAGTACTTCATCAACAAGGTTCACGAGAACAGCTTCCTGCAGCCGTCGCCGCGCGTGCTGATCTGCGTACCGTGCAAGTCGACCCAGGTCGAGCGCCGCGCCATCCGTGAATCGGCCCTGGGCGCCGGTGCCCGCGAAGTGTTCCTGATCGAAGAGCCGATGGCCGCTGCCATCGGTGCCGGCCTGCCGGTCGAAGAGGCCCGCGGTTCGATGGTCGTCGATATTGGCGGCGGTACCACCGAAATCGCGCTGATCTCCCTCAATGGCGTGGTTTACGCCGAGTCCGTACGTGTGGGCGGCGACCGTTTCGACGAAGCCATCATCACCTACGTGCGCCGCAACTACGGTTCGCTGATCGGTGAAGGCACCGCCGAGCGCATCAAGCAGGAAATCGGTACTGCCTATCCGGGTGGCGAAATCCGTGAAGTCGACGTACGCGGCCGCAACCTGGCCGAGGGCGTGCCGCGCAGCTTCACCCTGAACTCCAACGAAGTGCTCGAAGCGCTGCAGGAATCGCTGGCGACCATCGTCCAGGCGGTCAAGAGCGCCCTGGAGCAGTCGCCGCCCGAGCTGGCTTCGGACATCGCCGAGCGCGGCCTGGTGCTGACCGGCGGTGGCGCGCTGCTGCGCGACCTGGACAAGCTGCTGAGCCAGGAAACCGGTCTGCCGGTGATCGTTGCTGAAGACCCGCTGACCTGCGTCGCCCGTGGCGGCGGCAAGGCCCTGGAAATGATGGACCGCCACGCCATGGACCTGCTCTCCACCGAGTGAGCCCCGCGGCTGTGGACGCTTGCCGTGCCGCCTCCGGGCGGCACGCGCATATTCGAGCATTGCAGTACACTCGGCCCAACCTTCGCCAGACCGGTTCGCCCTTCGCATGAATTCGCGCGCTTTCCGCCCTCGTGGCGCACAAGGAGCAGCTTATTAAGCCGCTCTTCGCCAAAGGTCCCTCGCTGGGCATTCGCCTACTGGTATTTGCCGTGCTGTCGGCAGTGCTGATGGTGGCCGACGCCCGCTTCGACACGCTCAAGCCCGTGCGCAGCATCATGGGCACGGTGTTGACGCCCCTGTACGAGCTGGCCGAGCTGCCCGTGCGGGCCTGGGAAGGCGCGACCCAGCAGATTTCCTCGCGCAGCGAGCTGGTGGCCGAGAATGAGAAGCTCAAGGCCGAAGCCCTGTTGCTGCAGCGCCGCCTGCAGAAGCTGGCGACCCTGACCGAGCAAAACGTGCGCCTGCGCGAGCTGCTCAACTCCGCGGCGCTGGTGGATGAAGAGGTGCTGGTCAGCGAACTGATCGGCGTCGACCCCAACCCATACACCCACCGCATCCTGATCGACAAGGGCGAGAAGGATTGCGTTGACGAGGGCAAGCAAAACTGCGTGTTCCTCGGTCAGCCGGTGCTCGATGCGCGTGGCCTGATGGGCCAGGTGGTGGAGGTCATGCCCTATACCTCGCGCGTGCTGTTGCTCACCGATAACACCCACAGTATTCCCGTGCAGGTCAACCGCAACGGCCTGCGCGCCATCGCTGTCGGCACTGGCAACCCGGAAAGCCTCGAGCTGCGCCATGTCGCCGATACCGCCGATATCAAGGAAGGCGATCTGCTGGTCAGCTCCGGCATGGGCCAGCGTTTCCCGGCCGGCTACCCGGTGGCCACGGTCAAGGAGGTGATCCATGATTCCGGCCAGCCGTTCGCCATCGTCCGCGCCACACCGACCGCGGCGCTCAATCGCAGTCGTTATCTGCTGCTGGTGTTCTCCGACCGGCGCAGCCCTGAGCAGCGCGCTTCCGATTCGGCCCAGGCCCAGGAGGCCGCTGACCGCGAGGCCGAGCAGGAACGTACCCAAGGCGAGCAGGCGCCCGCGTCGACCGCCACTCCGGCCGCGGACGCTCCCGCACAGGAGGCGAACTGATGGTCGGCGTAAAGTCTCGTAACGGCTGGGTGATCTGGTTGAGTCTGGCCTTCGCGCTGCTGCTCAGCGTCGCGCCGCTGCTCGAGTTCATGCAGATCGGTCGCCCGCTGTGGGTCGCCCTGATCCTCACCTACTGGGTGCTGGCGCTGCCGCACCGCGTCGGCCTGACCACAGCGTGGATTCTCGGCCTGGCGCAGGATGTGCTGTTCGGCACGCTGCTCGGGCAGAACGCGCTGATCCTTACCTTGATCACCTTTCTGGTACTGAGCCTGCACCAGCGTCTGCGCATGTTTCCCATGTGGCAGCAGAGCATGGTGCTGATGGTGGTGTTCGGCCTCGCCCAGCTGGTGCAGCTGTGGCTCAATGCGCTGACCGGCAGCCGCCCGCCAACCCTGGCCTTCATCCTGCCGGCGCTGGTGAGCGCCCTGCTGTGGCCGTGGATCTGCGTCATCCTGCGGGGGCTGCACCTGCGCCTCAACGTCAACTGAACGCGGCCTGGCATGGCTGGCCGCGGTTCGCCAAGGGAGATACCCGCATGGCCGAGCTGTTTCTGGCCTCCGCTTCGCCCCGTCGCCGTGAGTTGCTGGCCCAGATCGCTGTGCCATGCGTCACGCAAATCGCCTCGATAGATGAAAACCCGTTGCCAGACGAGCCGGCAGCAGCCTATGTAGAGCGTCTGGCTCGCGAGAAGGCGCGGGCCGGCCTGCGCGCATTGGGCGAACGTGTCGATGCCGTGGTGCTGGGCGCTGATACCGCCGTGGTGCTCGATGGGCGCATTCTCGGCAAACCGGCGGATTTCGCCGAGTCGCGGGCCATGCTGCAGGCCCTGTCGGGGCGCAGCCATCAAGTACTGACAGCCGTTGCGCTGGTCGGCGATGGTCGCGAGTCGGCTCGTGTGGTCAGCAGCGAAGTGAGTTTTCGCCCTATCAGCGAGGCCGAAATCGAGGCGTACTGGGCCAGCGGCGAGCCATGCGACAAGGCGGGCAGTTATGGTATCCAGGGGTTGGCGGCCGTGTTCGTCAGCCAATTGCAGGGCAGCTATTCGGCGGTGGTCGGTCTGCCGCTGTGCGAAACTGCCGAGCTGCTTGGGGAATTCGGTATTGCCTGCTGGCAATTCCCGGCGCCAGGACATTTTCAGAAACCAGGCGACGGCAGCGCGGCTGCGGGATGAGGTGTCCGAAAAGCTTGAGTCCGCGGGGCGGTGCAGTAGCCCGGCCGGCATGATCACCAGGATGGATGCATGAGCGAAGAGATTCTGATCAATATCACGCCGATGGAGTCGCGCGTGGCCGTGGTGGAAAACGGCGTGCTGCAGGAAGTTCACGTCGAACGCACGCAGAAGCGCGGCATCGTCGGCAATATCTACAAGGGCAAGGTGGTGCGCGTGCTGCCCGGCATGCAGGCGGCCTTCATCGACATTGGCCTTGAACGTGCGGCCTTCATCCATGCCTCGGAGATCTCCACCCGCGAAGGCGCTGCGGTGGAGCCGATCAGTGCGCTGGTCCACGAAGGCCAGAGCCTGACGGTGCAGGTCACCAAGGACCCCATCGGCAGCAAGGGCGCACGCCTGACCACTCAGCTGTCGATTCCCTCGCGTTACCTGGTGTACATGCCGCGCACCAGCCATGTCGGCATCTCCCTGAAGATCGAGGATGAAGGCGAACGCGAGCGCCTCAAGCAGGTGGTCGCCGATTGCGTTGCCGCCGAGGGCATCGAGGAGGCGGGCGGCTTCATCCTGCGCACCGCGGCCGAGGGTGCCGGCGCCGACGAGATTCTCATCGACATCCGCTACCTGCGCCGCCTGTGGGATCAGATTTCCGCGCAGGTGCAGACCGCCAAGGCGCCGTCGGTGATCTACGAGGATCTGTCGCTGGCCCTGCGCACGCTGCGCGATCTGGTCAGCCCGCGCACCGAGAAGATTCGCGTGGACTCGCGGGAAACCTTCCAGAAGATCACGCAATTCGTCGCCGAACTGATGCCGGAAATCGCCGATCGTCTGGAGCACTATCCGGGTGAGCGGCCGATCTTCGACCTGTATGGCGTCGAGGACGAGATTCAGCGCGCCTTGGAGCGCAAGGTGCCGTTGAAGTCCGGTGGTTACCTGGTGGTCGACCCGGCCGAGGCGATGAGCACCATCGACGTCAATACCGGCGCCTTCGTCGGCCATCGCACGCTGGAAGAGACCATCTTCAAGACCAACCTGGAGGCGGCCACCGCGATTGCCCGCCAGCTGCGCCTGCGCAACCTGGGCGGCATCATCATCATCGACTTCATCGACATGGAAGACGAGGAGCATCAGCGTCAGGTGCTGCGCACCCTGGAAAAGCAGCTCGAGCGCGACCATGCCAAGACCAACATCATCGGCATCACCGAACTCGGCCTGGTGCAGATGACCCGCAAACGTACCCGTGAAAGCCTCGAGCAGATTCTTTGCGAGCCGTGCACCGCGTGTCAGGGCCGCGGCAAGCTGAAGACGCCCGAGACCATCTGCTACGAGATCTTCCGCGAAATTCTGCGCGAGGCGCGTGCCTACCAGGCGGAAAGCTATCGCGTGCTGGCCAATCAGAAAGTGGTCGATCGCCTGCTCGATGAAGAGTCGGGCAACGTCGCCGATCTGGAAGCCTTTATCGGGCGCACCATCAAGTTCCAGGTGGAAACCATGTATTCCCAGGAACAGTACGACGTGGTGCTGCTCTGAGCGCCGCAGGTACCGAGGGCGCCCTGGTGCGCCTGTTCTCGGCCTTGCTGCGCTGGGGCCTGGGGCTGTGCGCGGCCGTGCTGGTGCTGGCCGCGCTGTACGTCAGCCTGGGGCGTGAGCTGGTGCCGCTGGTGGCCGAATACCGCCTCGAACTGGAAGATCGCGCCACCGAGCAGCTGGGCGTGCCGGTGCGGATCGGCAGCCTCGAAGGCCGTTGGCGGGGCTTCGCGCCGGTGCTGGTGGCGCGCGATGTACGCCTCGGGGCCGAGGGTGCAGGGCTGAGCCTGGAGCGCGTGCAACTGCTGCCGGATGTGAGCGGCAGCCTGCTGGCACGCCAGCCGCGTATCGCCCATCTGCAAGTCGACGGTCTGCAACTGAACGTGCAGCAGAACGCCGAGGGCGGCTGGCAGTTGCAAGGATTGCCACAGCGCGACGGCCCCGAGCCGAATGTCGAACGACTGCTCAAGCAATTGCAGATGGTGCATCGCATCAGCCTGCTCGACAGCCGCGTGGTGGTGCAGCCTCTCAATCAGGAGCCGTTGCTGCTCAGCTACGTCAATCTGAGCCTGCGCTACGGCAGCAACAGCCAGCGCCTCGACGGTCGTCTGCTGCTGCCAGACGGCCAGCCGGTGGCGCTGAGTCTGCGCACGCTCATGCAGCCGAAGACCTGGCGCGAAGCCGAGTCGCAGCTCTATCTGAGCCTGCCGCAGAGCGATTGGGCGAGCTGGCTGCCGAAAACACTGCTCGGCGACTGGCAGCTGCAGCGCCTGCAGGCCGGCGGTGAGCTTTGGCTGGAAGGGCGCGGCCTGGCCCTGCACAAGGGCGCCCTGCGCCTGCATGCTCCCGCAGTGGTTGGCGGTCAGGCCAGGCACGAGGCCGTGACGCTCAAGGACCTGGCCTTCAACGCCTTCTTCGCTCGGGATGAGCAGGGCGTACGGGCACAGATCGATTCCCTGGCCATGAGCCATGTTGAGCAACGTATCGGCGAGCTGCACCTGAACCTGAAACAGCACGATGTGGGGGAGGCTGACGAGCGTTGGGCGCTGACGGCCGATCGTCTCGACCTCGCCGCCTGGGCGCCGCTGGTGCAGGCGCTGGCGCCGATGCCCGACAAGGCGCGCGAGGTTCTGGTGGCGCTGGCACCGGTTGGCGCGGTCAACAACCTGCTGCTCGATTATTACCCGCAGCGCGAGGGCGCCGAGCGTCTGCAGTTCGCTGCCAATCTGGACAAGGTGGGCATCCAGGCCTATCGCGGTGCGCCGGCGGCAGAGAATGTCAGCGGTAGCGCCTCGGGCGACATGTTCAAAGGCGAGCTGCGCCTGAATACCGAGGACTTCGCCCTGCACCTGGATCAACTTTTCCCCAAGCCCTGGCGTTATCGCCATGCTCAGGCGCGGTTGAGCTGGGACTGGAGTGAAACTGGCTTGACCCTCTACAGCCCCTATATGCGCGTGGACGGCGAGGAAGGGCAGGTCGCAGGGGACATGCTGATCCGCCTGCTGCGCGATCCTGAGGCGGAAAGCTACATGGACCTGCGCGTTGGCATGCGCGACGGCGATGCGTCCTACACCGAGAAGTATCTGCCGAGCCGCGCCCCCGGCATGAGTGCCGAACTCGATCATTGGCTGAAGACAGCGATTCGCGCCGGCCATGTCGAGGAAGGCTACTTCCAGTACCAGGGCTCGCTGAACAAGGGCGCAGCGCTGGGGGCGCGCAGTCTCAGTCTGTTCTTCAAGGTCAGGGACGCCGAGCTGGCCTTCCAGCCCGGCTGGCCGTCGCTGCGTGAAGGTGTGGGCGAGGTGCTGATCGAGGACGATGCCGTGCGCGTGCGCCTGCAGAGCGGACGTCTGCAGGAAAGCGAGGTCCGCGACGTCATTGCCAATATCCCGCTGCTGCACGATGGTAAGCCGCCACGTCTGCACCTCGATGGCAAGGTGCAGAGCAGCCTGAGCGACGCGATCAAACTGCTGCAGGAAGCGCCGCTGGGGACCTCGGAAATTTTTGCCGGCTGGCAGGGGCAAGGCCCGCTGACCGGGCGGCTGCAACTGGATATTCCGCTGCAGAAGGGAGCCAAGCCCGGTGTGGTGGTGGATTTCGCCACCGAGGGGGCCAGCCTCAAGCTGGCCAATCCGGATCTGCAACTGAACAAGGTGAAGGGCGCCTTTCGTTTCGACAGCAATGCCGGGCTGAGCGCGCCGGATGTTCGCGCCGAGGTATTCGGGCGTCAGGTAAGCGGCAGGATCAGCGCCGAAGGTTCACGCGGACAGGCGCGCAGCGGATTCGATCTGCGCGGCCAGGTGCAGGTCGATACCCTCAGCCAATGGCTCGGTGGGCCGCAGAAGCTGCCTGTCAGCGGTTTGCTGCCTTATCGCCTGCGCCTGACCCTGGACGGCGACGACAGCAAGCTGCGTGTCGACTCCAACCTGCGCGGTGTGGCGATCGATCTGCCGGCGCCGTTCGGCAAGACGGCGCAGCAGGAGCGTGATGCCAGTTGGCGCATGACGCTCTCCGGGCGTCAGCGTCGCTACTGGGCGGATTATGGCGAGCTGGCCAGTCTCAATTTGGCCGCACCTGCCGGCGCACTGGCCGAGGGGCGTGGCGAGGTGGTGGTTGGCGGTGGCGCGGCGGGACTGCCGCCTGGCCAGGGCCTGCGCGTGCGCGGACGCCTGGATGAGCTGGATCTGGATGCCTGGAAGCAGCTCGGTAGCGATCATCCGGTCGAGGTGGACGCTGACAGCCAGCGTTTTTTGCGCAGTGCACGGCTGGAAATCGGACGGTTGCGCGGCTTCGGCCAGGAGGTCGAGCAACTGAGCGTCGGCGTGACGCGAGAACCTCAGGGCTGGGCCCTGCAACTCGACAGCGAACTGGCCGCCGGCCAAGTGCTGCTGGCGGACGCCGAAGGCGTGCCTATCCGTATCGATTTGCGGCATGTCAGGCTGCCAGCTCCCGACCCCGAACCCGATGCAGAAAAGGCCAGCGATGCACCCGATCCCCTGGCCGACTTCGATCCCAAGTCGCTGCCGCCGCTGGATATCAGCATCCAGCGTGTTCAGCGCGGCGACAAGGTGCTGGGTGCCTGGTCGCTCAAGGTGCGCCCCGAGGAACAGGGCGTGCGTTTCGATGAGCTCGATCTCGACCTGCAGGGGTTGAAGATTGGCGGCAGCGCCGGTTGGCGAAGTGCTGCCGGCAATACCCAGAGCTGGTACAAGGGGCGCCTGCAGGGCAAGGACCTTGGTGCGATCCTGAAAGCCTGGGATTACGCCCCCAGCGTCACCAGCGAAAATTTCCGCGTCGACGTCGATGGCAACTGGCCCGGCTCGCCTGCCTGGTTCTCGCTCAAGCGCTTCTCGGGCAATCTCGACCCCTCGCTGCGCAAGGGGCAGTTCGTCGAAGTGCAGGGCTCGGCCCAGGCGCTGCGCGTATTCGGCCTGCTCAACTTCAATTCCATCGGCCGCCGCCTGCGTCTGGACTTCTCCGACCTGCTGGGCAAGGGGCTGAGTTATGACCGGGTCAAGGGCAACCTGCAGGCGACCAATGGCTTCTTCGTCACCCATGAGCCCATCACCATGACCGGGCCGTCGAGCAATCTCGAGCTCAACGGCAATCTGGATCTGCGTAACGAGCAGATCGATGCCAAGCTGCTGGTGACCCTGCCGGTGACCAACAACCTGCCACTGGCGGCTCTGATCGTCGGTGCACCGGCGATTGGTGGCGCCCTGTTCGTGGCGGACAAATTGCTGGGTGACAAGGTCGCCCGTTTCGCCAGCGTGCAATACGACGTCAGAGGCCCGCTGCACGACCCGGATATCCGTTTCGACAAGCCCTTCGAAAAACCGCAATGACGGCGCGTCTTGGCGTAGGCTGTCACGACGAGAACCGATGAGTGCCGCCATGAATCTCGCTGTAATCCAGATGGTCAGTCAGGATGACGTGCAAACCAACCTGCGCCTGGCGCGTCGCATGCTGGAGCGGGCGGCGCAGGGCGGTGCACGCCTTGCCGTGCTGCCGGAGAACTTCGCCGCCATGGGCCGTCGAGACTTGGCCGCCATCGGTCGTGCCGAGGCAGTCGGCGAAGGTCCCATCCTGCCCTGGTTGAAACGCGCCGCGCGTGACCTCAGTTTATGGATAGTGGCCGGCACCTTGCCACTGCCGCCTGACGACGATGCCGAGGGCAAGCCGAACGCCTGCTCGCTGCTGATCGATGACCAGGGCGAGCGCGCGGCTCGCTATGACAAGCTGCACCTATTCGACGTCGACGTGGCCGACAACCGTGGCCGTTATCGCGAGTCTGACGATTTCGCCCATGGCCAGCGTGTCGTGGTAGCGGACACGCCCGTGGGGCGCCTGGGTCTGACCGTGTGTTACGACTTGCGCTTCCCCGAGCTGTTCGGCGCGCTGCGCGAAGCCGGTGCCGAGCTGATCAGCGTGCCGGCAGCCTTCACCGCCGTGACTGGCGCGGCGCATTGGCAGGTGCTGACGCGCGCCCGTGCCATCGAGACCCAGTGCTACGTGCTGGCAGCCGGGCAGGGTGGCGAGCACCCCGGGCAGCGCCTGACCTTTGGCCATTCGGCGATCATCGACCCCTGGGGCAGCGTACTGGCCGAGCAGGATCAAGGCGAAGCCGCATTGCTTGCTTCGCGCGATGCCGCCGAGCAGGCGGCCATTCGCCAACGTATGCCGGTGCAGCAGCACCGCCGATTCTTTTTATCGGGCGCACCGCGTCCGATCGTTGTGGAGTGATCATGAATACGATGTTGCAATCCGTCAGCGAGCACCTGTTGGCGCCCGGTAACCTGACGCTCGACAGCCTCAGCAGCGTGCTGGGTGAGGTCGCAGGTCCCGGCATCGATGCCGCCGATCTCTATTTCCAAAGCCAGGTTTCGGAAACCTGGGTACTGGAAGATGGCATCGTCAAGGAAGGCAGTTTCAATCTTGATCAGGGCGTTGGCGTGCGCGCCCAGTCCGGTGAGAAAACCGGTTTCGCCTACAGCAATGCGATCAGCCTCGATGCGCTGACCCAGGCTGCGCAGGCTGCGCGTTCGATCTCCCGCGCCGGCCAACAGGGCCGCGTGCAGGCTTTCGTCAGTCCGCAGGTGACCCAGCTTTATGCCGAAGGCAACCCGCTGGATGTCATGAGCCGCGCCGAGAAGGTCGAGCTCCTGCAGCGTATCGATCGTGCCACCCGGGCGCTCGACCCGCGCATCAAGCAGGTCACCGTAAGTCTGGCCGGTGTGTGGGATCGCATTCTGGTCGCCGCTCATGATGGCAGCCTCAGCGCCGATATCCGCCCGCTGGTGCGCTTCAACGTCAGCGTCATCGTCGAGCAGAACGGTCGTCGTGAACGTGGTGGGCATGGCGGCGGTGGACGTACCGACTACCGCTATTTCCTGGAGGAAGACCGAGCCATGGGTTACGCCCGCGAGGCGCTGCGCCAGGCGCTGGTCAACCTGGAGGCTATCGCCGCACCCGCTGGCAGCATGCCGGTGGTGATGGGCGCCGGCTGGTCCGGCGTGTTGCTGCACGAGGCGGTCGGCCACGGCCTGGAAGGCGACTTCAATCGCAAGGGCAGCTCCAACTACAGTGGCAAGATTGGCCAGCAGGTGGCGTCCAAGCTGTGCACCATCGTCGATGACGGCACCCTGGTCGGTCGTCGCGGCTCGCTCAGCGTCGACGACGAAGGCACGCCGACCCAGTGCACCACGCTGATCGAGAACGGCGTGCTCAAGGGCTACATGCAGGACAAGCTCAACGCGCGCCTGATGGGCGTGGCTGCTACCGGTAACGGTCGTCGCGAGTCCTACGCGCACCTGCCGATGCCGCGCATGACCAACACTTACATGCTGGCCGGCGAGAGCGACCCGGAGGAAATCATCCGTTCGGTGAAGAAGGGCATCTACTGTGCCAACCTCGGTGGCGGCCAGGTGGACATCACCAGCGGCAAGTTCGTTTTCTCCACCAGCGAGGCCTACCTGATCGAAGACGGCAAGATCACCGCGCCGGTCAAAGGTGCCACGTTGATCGGTAACGGTCCGGAGGCTATGAGCCGCGTATCCATGGTTGGCAATGACCTGGCCCTGGACAGCGGCGTCGGCACCTGTGGCAAGGATGGCCAGTCGGTGCCGGTGGGCGTTGGTCAGCCGACGTTGAAGATCGACGCGATCACCGTCGGCGGCACCGGTGCCTGAGGCGATGCCGGCTCAGCGCAGGCCGCGCTGGATTTCGTCAAGCTCGCGGATGTACTTGAACACCTTGCGCGCGGCGGCCGGCGGCTTGTTGCGCGCGGCTTCATGCAGGGCATGACGAACCAGGCCGCGCAGATGCTGGACGTCGGCATCGGGGTAAAGCTCGACAAAGCTTTCCAGCGCACTGTCGCCTTCGCCGATCAGGCGGTCGCGCCAGCGCTCGAGGGCGTGGAAGCGCTCGTTGTATTCGCGGGTGGAGCTGTCCACCTGGTCGAGCATGGCGACGATCGCCTCGACATCCTGTTCACGCATCAGCTTGCCGATGAATTGGATGTGGCGTTTGCGCGCGGCGTTGGCGGTGTGTTTCGGCGCTTCGGCGAGGGCGCGGCGTAGTGCGTCGGTCAGCGGCATTTTCGCCAGCAGGTCCGGCTTGAGCGCAGTCAGGCGCTCGCCGAGTTCCTGCAGGGCATGCAGTTCGCGCTTGACCTGAGATTTGCTCTTCTCCAGGGAGAAGTCGTCGTAGGAATCAGACATGGGGTGGGTCCAGAGGGAAACGCCGCCATGATAGCAGTAACCGTGACCGCCGGCCCGTAGCCGGCAGTCGAGAGCAGGCCCCAGGCTACGTGTGCGAGGGGGCTGCGCCAGAGAATCGGGAGTGGTTATGAGTGAAGTAGAACGCATCGGGCCGCAGGCCTTGCCAGCGCTGCAGGAGCAGGTCGAGGCGATTCTCGCCGAGGCCAGGCGCCAGGGTGCCAGTGCCTGCGAAGTCGCCGTCTCGGCGGGCCAGGGGTTGTCCACCACCGTGCGCCAGGGCGAGGTGGAGACCGTCGAATTCAATCGCGACCAGGGTTTCGGCATCACCCTGTACGTGGGTCAGAGCAAGGGCTCGGCCAGCACCTCGGCCACCGGTATCGAGGCCATTCGCGAGACCGTGGCGGCAGCCCTGGCGATTGCCAGGCACGCATCCGAAGATGAATGTGCCGGCCTGGCCGATGCGGCGCTGATGGCCCGCGAGCTGCCGGAACTGGACCTTTATCACCCCTGGTCGATCACCCCGGAGCAGGCAGTCGAGCAGGCGCTGGCCTGCGAGGCGGCGGCATTCGCCGCCGACACGCGGATCAAGAACGCCGATGGCACCAGTCTCAACACCCATCAGGGCTGCCGCGTTTATGGCAACAGCCATGGTTTTATCGGCGGTTATGCGAGCACCCGCCACAGCCTGAGTTGCGTGATGATCGCCGAAGGCGAAGGCCAGATGCAGCGCGACTACTGGTACGACGTCAATCGCCAGGGCGAGCTGCTGGCCGACGCCGCTGGGATCGGCCAGCGCGCTGCCGAGCGCGCGGTCAGCCGCCTTGGCGCACGGCCGGTGCCGACCTGCGAGGTGCCGGTGCTGTTCGCTGCCGAACTCGCCGGCGGATTGTTCAGCCACCTGCTGGCGGCAATCTCGGGCGGCAATCTGTATCGCCATTCCTCCTTCCTCGAAGGTGCGCTGGGGCAACGTCTATTCCCCGAGTGGCTAAGCCTCGACGAGCGCCCGCACCTGCCGCGGGCGCTGGGCAGCGCGGCCTTCGACGGCGATGGCCTGGCCACTTACGCCAAGCCGTTCGTGGAAAAGGGCGAGCTGGTTTCCTACGTACTCGGCACCTACTCCGGGCGTAAGCTGGGTCTGCCGAGCACCGCCAACTCCGGCGGCGTGCACAACCTGTTCGTCACTCATGGCGACGAGGATCAGCAGGCGCTGATCCGGCGCATGGGGCGCGGCCTGCTGGTGACCGAGCTGATGGGCCAGGGCCTGAATCTGGTCACTGGCGACTATTCCCGTGGTGCGGCGGGCTTCTGGGTGGAGAACGGCGAGATCCAGTTCCCGGTGCAGGAAGTGACCATCGCCGGCAACCTGCGCGACATGTTCCGCCAGATCGTCGCGGTCGGTCGCGATCTGGAGCGGCGCGGCAATATCTGCACCGGCTCGGTGCTGATCGAGAAGATGACCGTCGCTGGTAGCTGACAGCCGCTGATGCGCGGCCCGACCGGCCGCGCACGTTCTGCCATTGACGATCCCGCTTGAGCGGCGGGTCGCCTTGCACATGAAAGCCCACACATTCTATGTATTGATTATTTTTCTCAAAAGAGAATTAATATCATTAATTGATTGGGTGGGTGTCCATGTTCTATCCCTTTTTCACGCCTTGTCCGAACTGCTGGCGTTGGCAGGGTTTTCTCGTGCGCTGCGCCCTGCGGCCCGATGAGCCGCGCCTGCTCGATTTCCACGAATGGCATGGTCGGCAGCTGGTGGAGCGCGGCCTGCTGGATGCCTGGCGCGTCTCGCGCATCACGCTCGAACTCTTGCTCGACACCGCCTGCGACCCGGCGTTGCCCTGGCACTGGCGCTCCCTTTGCCTGGATCGCGCCTACCGGCCGTTGCGCGTGATGCAGCAGCAGGCACTCGATCCCGCGCGTCAGCGCAGCCTGGGCATGCTGCTCAATCGCCTGGCAACGCTGCGCCTGGAACCCTCCCTCTCTTTCACCGAATCGGCAAAAGGACATCCTTATGAGTGAAACCCTCAGCGGCACCCGCATCGAACGTGACAGCATGGGCGAGCTGGAGGTGCCGAGCGCGGCGCTCTACGGTGCGCAGACCCAGCGTGCGGTGAATAATTTTCCGGTTTCAGGGCAGCGCATGCCGGGGCCCTTCATTCGTGCACTGATCCTGGCCAAGGCCGCTGCAGCGCGGGACAACGTCGAGTTGCAGCAACTCGATCCGCTGATGGGCGATGCCATTGTGGGTGCCTGTCAGCAGTTGCTCGACGGCGATTTCATGGCGCATTTTCCGGTGGACGTGTTCCAGACCGGCTCCGGTACCAGCTCCAACATGAACGCCAACGAGGTGATCGCCACCCTGGCAAGTCGCATCCTTGGCGATAGCGTCAGTGCCAACGATCACGTCAATTGCGGCCAGAGCAGCAACGACATCATCCCCACGACCATCCATGTCAGCGCAGCCATAGAACTGCATGAACGTCTGCTCCCGGCGCTCGGCCACCTGCTCAAGGTGCTGTGCGAAAAATCCCTGGAGGTTCAGCCGTACATCAAAACCGGGCGCACGCATCTGATGGATGCCATGCCGGTGCGCATGAGTCAGGTGCTGGACGGCTGGGGGCAGCAAATTCAGGCCAATGTCGAGCACCTGCGGGCATTGCAGCCCAGCGTGCAGGCGCTGGCCCAGGGTGGCACCGCGGTCGGTACGGGCGTCAATGCACATCCTCGTTTCGCCGAGCAGTTCTGCCTGGAGTTGGGCCGCCTGACGGGGGTTGATTTCACCTCCGGCAACAACTTCTTCGCGCTGATCGGCTCGCAGGACACGGCCGTGGCCGTATCCGGCCAGCTCAAGACTACCGCCGTATCGCTGATGAAGATCGCCAACGATCTGCGCTGGATGAACTCGGGGCCGCTGGCCGGACTGGCGGAAATCGAGCTGGAAGCCCTCCAGCCCGGCTCCTCGATCATGCCCGGCAAGGTCAATCCGGTGATACCCGAGGCGGTAGCCATGGTGTCGGCGCAGGTGATCGGCAACGACTCGGCCATCGCCATCGCCGGCCAGTCCGGCAATTTCGAACTCAACGTCATGCTGCCGCTGATTGCCGACAATCTGCTCTACAGCATTCAGTTGCTGACCAACGCCAGTCGTCTGCTGGCTGATCGGGCCATTTCCAGCTTCAAGGTCAACCAGCCCAAGCTCAAGGAAGCACTGGATCGCAACCCGATTCTGGTGACGGCGCTGAACCCGATCATCGGTTACCTCAAGGCCGCCGAAGTCGCCAAGCAGGCCTACCGCGAGGGACGGCCGATCATCGAGGTGGCGCTGGAACATACCGACCTGTCGCGAGTGCAGCTCGAGCAGCTGCTCAACCCGGAAAAACTCACTGAAGGCGGCCTCTGAGTCGCTTTCGTCCCGGAAACTGCTCACGTGCCCGCTCGGCCAGACAGCGTGCAGCCGGGCCGGTAAGTCGTGGACGGGTTCTTACCAGGAGGTCTGTCATGGAGCACTGGAAAACCATCATCGAAACCGGCAACCGCTGTTTCAGCGAAGGCGACTGGGTCACGGCCCGCGAACTCTATCTGCAGGCGTTGGCCGAGGCTCAGGTGATGTTCGGGCGCTGGCCTGATCACAACATGGCGGTGGCAGCCTTCGTAATTTCCCATCACAACCTGGCCGATTTGCATTTGGCGCTGGGACAGCCGGAGGAGGCTGCGGAAAACCTCTGCGCCAGTCATGAGCGCCTGTTGCAGACCCTGGCCGACAGCCAGCAGCCGCAGGCTCTGCGCGAAGTCGCCCTGCACCACAGCCGCCGCACCTACGTCGAGCTGTTGCAGTTCATCGGCGAGCACGGCGCCTTCCCTCGCACCGATCGTTTGCTGGGCGCTTCGCAGCGCCATGCCTGGCAGCGCCAGTCGGTCAATCCGGCCAGCCAAGGCCGCCACTATCACTGAAGGAGATCGTCCATGCCCTATAGCCTGCCCGCACTGCCATACGCTTACGATGCCCTGGAACCGCATATCGATGCGCAGACCATGGAAATTCATCACGTCAAACACCACCAGACCTACATCAACAATCTGAACGCGGCCCTGGAAGGGACGTCCTATGCACAAGAGCCGGTGGAAGAGCTGCTGAGCCGCTGGAAGGAATTACCGCAGAACCTGCACGCCGCATTGATCAACCAGGGTGGGGGACATGCCAACCACACACTGTTCTGGACGGTCATGTCGCCTTCTGGTGGGGGTAAGCCCGACGGTGAGCTGGCGACAGCGATCGATGCCGAGCTGGGCGGCTTCACGGCGTTCCAGGATGCCTTTACCAAGGCCGCTCTGAGCCGGTTTGGCAGTGGCTGGGCATGGCTCAGCGTGACGTCGGAGAAAAAACTCGTGGTAGAAAGCAGCGCCAACCAGGACAGCCCCTTGATGCATGGCAACACTCCGATCCTCGGGCTGGATGTGTGGGAGCACGCTTACTACCTGCGCTATCAAAATCGCCGGCCGGAGTACATCGGGGCCTTCTACAACGTCATCGACTGGCGTGAAGTGGCGCGTCGATACCGGCAGGCCCTGAGTTGAATGTACGGATATCCCAGGTGATGCGAGCCCCGCTGACTTCCCTTCCCAGCCTCAATGGCCGAGTTCTGCGTTATTTGCTCGGTGGTGCCATCCTGTTTTGCGGTGGGTTGTTGCTCTTCGTTCAGTCGGCCGCGCTGATCGACCAGAGCGTGCAGCCGCAACTCATGCGAGCGATGCAGGCTGGCCTGCTGTGTGCAACGGGGACAGCGCTGGGCGTCTTGCCGGTGCTGTTCATGGGCGAGCTGTCGCAGCGCTGGCGCGACAGCCTGCTCGGTTTCGGCGGCGGCGTCATGCTGGCAGCGACAGTGTTCTCCCTGCTCACCCCGGCATTGGACGTGGCGGCGGAGCAGGGATTTACGCCTTGGGGGGCGGGCGTCATGGCCAGCATCGGCCTGCTGCTGGGCGCCGCAGCACTGCTGGGCCTGGGTAAGCTGCTCGAGGAACGGCGTTACCTGTCTGATCCACAGGCGGGGCCGGGACCGGGCGCGCTGCTGTTCGTGATTGCCATCATGTTGCACAACGTGCCGGAAGGCATGGCTGTCGGAGTCGCTGCGGGAGCCGGACTGGCTGGCGCCGGTGGCCTGGCGATCGGCATTGCCCTGCAGAACGTCCCCGAAGGGCTAATCGTCGCTTTGGTGCTGGCCAGTGCGGGAGTGAGTCGCGGCAAGGCGGTACTGATCGGTGCCGCGTCCGGATTGGTCGAACCGCTGTTCGCGGTACTCTGCGCATGGCTGGTCAGTGTCTCGCAGGTGCTGTTGCCTTGGGGGTTGGCGCTTGCCGCTGGCGCCATGCTGTTCGCGGTCATTCACGAAATCATCCCCGAGTCGCACGGTAACGGGCACCGTGGCGATGCCAGCCTGGCGCTGACGGCGGGCTTCTGCGTAATGATGGTGATGGATACGGCGCTGGCTTGAGGCGGTCTCGGTGCGCCTCATTCGCCTTCGTCGAAGTAGTTTTCGATGAGGCCGACCAGAGCGTCCATGGCCTGCTGGTCCTGCTCGCCTTCGGTATGCAGGTGCACACAGGTGCCCTTGCCCGCAGCCAGCATCATCACTGCCATGATGCTCTTGCCGTCCACCAGGCTTTCGGCGCTACGGCCGATTCGCACCTGGCAGGGGTAGGTGCTCGCCACGCCGACGAACTTCGCCGCGGCGCGGGCGTGCAGGCCGAGCTTGTTGATGATGGTGATTTCACGTGCGGGCATCGCGGCATGGCTCCTTAGCTGAGGTCGCGGTGGCGCACCTGGACGTTCTTCAGCGAGTCTTTGAGTGCCTGGCTCAGGCGGTTGGCCAGATACACCGAGCGGTGGTGACCACCGGTGCAACCAATGGCGATGGTGACGTACGCGCGGTTGCTGGCGGCGAAGCGCGGCAGCCATTTTTCCAGGTAGGCGAGAATGTCCTGATACATCTCCTCGACCTCCGGTTGCGCCGCCAGGTAGTCGACCACTGGTTGATCCAGGCCGGAATAGTCGCGCAGCTCAGGCTTCCAGTAAGGGTTGGGCAGGCAGCGTGCATCGAACACCAGATCGGCGTCGACCGGCATGCCACGCTTGAAACCGAAGGACTCGACGAGAAAGGCGGTGCCGGTCTGCGTCTGGCCGAGCAGGCGCAGCTTGAGCGTATCGCGCAGCTGATAGAGGTTCAGCCTCGTGGTATCGATCTTCAGATCGGCGCGATCGGTGATCGGTGCCAGCAGCTGACTTTCGTAGGCGATGGCCTCGGCCAGCGAGCGGTTGTCGTTGGTCAGCGGGTGGCGTCTGCGGGTTTCCGAGAAGCGTTTGAGCAGCGTCTCGTCTTCGGCGTCGAGGTAGAGCACGTCGCAGCGGATGTTGCGCTGGCGTACTTCTTCGAGCAGCTCCGGGAAGCGCTTGAGCTGGCTCAGCAGGTTGCGTGCATCGATGGAAACGGCCACCTGCGGCAGCAGCATATCGCTGTGTGGCAGGAAGCGCTCGGCGAGGTCGGGCAGCAGGCCGGCCGGCAGGTTGTCGATGCAATAGAAACCGTTGTCCTCAAGTACATCGAGGGCGGTGCTCTTGCCCGAGCCGGAGCGACCGCTGACGATGATCAGGCGCATGTCATTGACCGTTCTGAATGTCCACCACGACCTGATAGAGATCTTCGCCGCTGTTGGCCTGGCGCAGACGTTCGCGTACTTCCTGGCGATCGAGCATGCTGGCGATCTGGCGCAGCAGTTCGAGGTGCGCGTCGGTTGCCGCTTCCGGCACCAGCAGGACGAACAGCAGATCGACCGGCACGCCGTCGATGGCGTCGAAGTCGACCGCGGTGTCGAGGTGCAACACGGCGCTGATCGGTGCACTGCAGCCGGCCAGGCGGCAGTGGGGAATGGCAATGCCGTTGCCGAAGCCGGTGGAACCGAGCTTCTCGCGGGCGATAAGGCTTTCGAAGATGTCCTGGGCATCCAGGTCGGGCAGGTCGCGGGCAACCAGGTTGGCGATCTGTTCGAGCACGCGTTTCTTACTGCCGCCCGGCACGTTCACCAGGGAACGGCCGGGGGTCAGGATGTTTTCAAGTCGGATCATGGATGGGGAATGTTAGCGGGCCGTGGCGCCTTGCAGACGCTCGAGCTGCTTTTCCTTGTGCTTGATGAGTTGACGGTCGAGTTTGTCGGCCAACAGGTCGATGGCAGCGTACATGTCCTGATGTTCGGCATTGGCGACGACTTCGCCGCCGGCGACATGCAGGGTGGCTTCGATCTTCTGCTTGAGTTTCTCGACCTCCATGGTCACCTGAACGTTGGTGATCTTGTCGAAGTGGCGTTCCAGTCGGCCCAGTTTCTCGCCGATATAGTCACGCAGGGCGTCGGTCACATCCAGCTGATGTCCACTGATGTTGACTTGCATACCGCTTTCTCCTTGTTGCCTTGTGTAAGAGACGGGTCTGGTTCGACCCGCCGCCGGAACACTCTGGCCTGAAGACCCTGGGCCTTCAGTCGATCTGGCCTACATCAGTCGCTTGCGCTCACTGGAGGGCGCGATACCGAGGGACTCGCGATACTTGGCGACCGTCCGACGGGCGACTTGGATGCCTTGTGCCTCCAGTAAACCAGCGATCTTGCTGTCACTCAACGGCTTTTTCGCGTTTTCTGCCGCAACCAGTTTCTTGATGATCGCGCGGATCGCGGTGGACGAGCATTCGCCGCCTTCGGAGGTGCTGACGTGGCTGGAGAAGAAATATTTCAGCTCGTAAATGCCGCGCGGGGTGTGCATGAATTTCTGCGTGGTCACGCGCGAAATGGTCGACTCGTGCATGCCGACCGCTTCGGCGATGTCGTGCAGCACCAGAGGCTTCATCGCCTCGTCGCCGTAATCGAGAAAGCCGCGTTGGTGCTCGACGATCTGCGTGGCCACCTTCATCAGCGTCTCGTTGCGGCTCTGCAGGCTCTTGATGAACCAGCGCGCTTCCTGCAGCTGGTTGCGCATGAAGGTGTTGTCGGCGCTGGAGTCGGCGCGTTTGACGAAGCCGGCATACTGCGGGTTGACCCGCAGGCGCGGCATGGCTTCCTGGTTCAGCTCCACCAGCCAGCGGTCGTTGTGCTTGCGCACGATCACGTCCGGAACGACGTACTCCGGCTCGCTGGATTCGATCTGCGACCCCGGGCGCGGATTCAGGCGCTGGATCAGGTCGATGACCTGGCGCAGTTCGTCTTCCTTGAGCTTGGTGCGGCGCATCAGCTGGGCGTAATCGCGGCTGCCGAGCAACTCGAGATAATCGCTGACGACGCGCTGGGTTTCGTTCAGCCAGGACGTATTGGCAGGCAGCTGGCGCAATTGCAGCAGCAGGCATTCGCGCAGGTCGCGGGCACCGATACCGGCCGGTTCGAACTGCTGGATGCGGTGCAGCACCACTTCCACTTCGTCCAGCTCGATATCCAGCTCTGGGTCGAAGGATTCGGTCACTTCCTCGAGGGTTTCCTCGAGATAACCATCGTTGTTGATACAGTCGATCAGGGTGGCGGCGATCAGCCGGTCCTTGTCCGACATGGGGGCCAGGTTCAGTTGCCAGAGCAGATGGCTCTGCAGGCTCTCGCCGGTGGAAGTGCGGGTGGTGAAGTCCCACTCGTCATCATCGTTGCTGGGCAGGCTGCTGGCGCTGGTCTGGTAGATGTCTTCCCAGGCGGTATCGACTGGCAACTCGTTGGGGATGCGGTCGCCCCATTCGCCATCCACCAGGTTATCCACCGTCGGAGTGGTCTCCTGGTAGCTCTCTTCCTTGCTCGGGGCGGGAGCGGCGCTTTCGGCGCCATCAGCCATCGGGTCGCTGTTGTCGAAGTCGTCGCCATCTTCCTGGCGCTCGAGCATGGGATTGGATTCCAGCGCCTCCTGGATTTCCTGTTGCAGGTCCAGGGTCGACAGTTGGAGGAGGCGGATAGCCTGTTGCAGCTGCGGGGTCATCGTCAGCTGCTGGCCCATCTTGAGGACTAGCGATGGTTTCATTGCAGACCTTAATTTACTGGCGAGTTACGCCTTCCACATCAGGGCGCCGAAGCGCCGCCAGGAAGCAAATTATATGCCTGAATTTCTCGTTCTTGCCTAGGGGTTGCAATATTTCTGTAGCGAAATAGCGGCGATCTACAGGCAGTGTGAAGGCGCAGTATTTTCACGCAGCCTGCTACAGGCGGAACTCGTGGCCCAGATAAACTTCCTTCACCGTCTGGTTGGCGAGGATGGTCTCGGCGTCACCTTCGGCGATCAGTTGCCCATCATTGACGATGTAAGCGGTTTCGCAGATATCCAGGGTCTCGCGCACGTTGTGATCGGTGATCAGGATGCCGATGCCCTTGGTCTTGAGGTGATGGATGATCTGCTTGATGTCGCCCACCGAAATCGGGTCGACACCGGCGAAGGGTTCGTCGAGCAGGATGAACTTGGGATTGGTCGCCAGGGCGCGGGCGATCTCCACGCGGCGTCGCTCGCCACCGGACAGGCTCATGCCGAGGCTGTCGGCGATGTGGTGGATATGGAACTCCTGCAGCAGGCTGTCCAGTTCCGCCTGCCGCCCGGCGCGGTCCAAGTCCTTGCGCGTTTCCAGAATGGCCATGATGTTGTCGGCCACAGACAGTTTGCGGAAGATCGAGGCTTCCTGCGGCAGGTAGCCGATGCCGGCGCGCGCGCGGCCGTGCATGGGCTGGTGGCTGACGTCGTGGTCGTCGATCAGCACGCGGCCCTGATCGGCGCGCACCAGGCCGACGATCATGTAGAAGCAGGTGGTCTTGCCGGCGCCATTGGGGCCGAGCAGGCCGACGATCTGACCGCTTTCGATGCTCAAGCTGACGTCACGCACGACCTGGCGGCTCTTGTAGCTTTTCGCCAGGTGTTGGGCTTTGAGAATGGCCATTACTGTTGCTGATCCGCGGGTTTGTTCTTCGGCTGGATGACCATGTCGATGCGCGGGCGCGGCGTGCTGACGTTGCCGCCCGTGGCGCGACCGGCATTGACGATCTGGCGGCGGGTGTCATAGACGATCTTCTCGCCTTCGAAGGTATTGCCTTCCTGAATCACCTTGGCCTGGTCGATCAGTACGATGCGCTCGTTGCTGGCGAAGTACTGGATGGTCTTGCCGTAGGCCTTGACGATGTCCTTGTCCACGGCTGGCTTCTGCTCGTAATAGGCCAGGTTGCCCACCGAGGTGAAGACGTCGATATCGCCACTGGCGGTCTGCGTGATGGTCACGGTGTCGCCGGTGATCTTCAGGGTGCCCTGGGTGATGATCACGTCGCCGCGATAAACCGCGACGCCCTGCTTGTCATCCAGTTCGGCGCTGTCGGCCTGGATGCGGATCGGCTGGTCGCGATCCGATGGCAGTGCCCAGGCAGCCGCGCTTCCCAATGCGGCGCTGAGGCTGAGAATCAGGGGGAGGGTATTAACGAACCTCATGCTGGCCTCTTACGTTGGACTGCAGGAGCATCCTGCCGTCATTCAAGTACGCTTTCATTCCTTGTGCCGTGGTCACCCCGTTGGCCGCGACGATTCTAACGGCTTGCTCGGTCTGCGCATATTCCTTGTCGGGAATAACGGTCATGCGGCTACTGGTGATGATGGTTGGACGGTCCTTGGCATCGGTGCGGGCGATGCGCACGTCGTCGATCAGTTCCACCTCGACGCCGCCGGGCGAGACTTCGGCACGCTGGCTGGTCACTTTCCAGGGCAATTCGGTGCCGCGGTAGAGGTCCAGCTTGGGCGTGTCGATCAGGGTGATGTCGGTACTCTTGACGTGTTCGAGCTTGTCCGCGGTCATGCGGTAGTGCAGTTTGCCGTCATCCTGGAACTGCACGGTGCGTGCGCCGACCACATAGAAGTCGATGACATTGTCATCGCCGTTCTGCTGGGCTACGCGGGCGCTGTCCGGCGCGAGGTTCCAGTAGCCGAGAGCGGCCACCACCACTGCGATCAGCGCGAAGATCAGAGTATTGAGAAGTTTACGCGGCATGCTGTTCTCTATAGATAGGCGGCCTGGGCCGCTTCCAGTGTGCCCTGGGCACGCATGATCAGTTCGCAGAATTCCCGCGCCGCACCGTCACCGCCACGTGCCTGGGTCACGCCATGGGCATGCTGGCGCACGAAACTGTCGGCGCTGGCCACGGCCATGCCCAATCCGACACGGCGAATCACCGGAAGGTCCGGCAGGTCGTCGCCCAGATAGGCAACTTCTTCATAGCTTAGGCCGAGTTCGGCGAGCAGGCCGTCGAGCACCACGAGTTTGTCCTCGCGGCCCTGGAACAGGTGCTGGATGCCGAGGTTGTTGGCGCGGCGCTCCACTACCGGAGTCTTGCGGCCGCTGATGATGGCGGTGCGCACGCCCGAATTGATCAGCATCTTGATGCCGTGACCGTCGAGCGTATTGAAGGTCTTGAACTCGCTGCCGTCTTCGAGAAAGTACAGGCGGCCGTCGGTGAGCACGCCATCGACGTCGAAGATCGCCAGTTTGACGGCGCGGGCGCGTTGCAGCAGGTCATTCATCACATTACTCCGGCGCGCAGCAGGTCGTGCATGTTGAGGGCGCCGACCGGCTTGTCCTGGTCGTCGACCACCACCAGCGCGTTGATCTTGTGGTCTTCCATGATCTTCAGGGCTTCGGCGGCGAGCATCTCGGCGCGGGCAGTCTTGCCGTGCGGGGTCATGACCTCGTCGATCGACGCCTGGCGTACGTCGATGCCCTTGTCCAGGGTGCGGCGCAGATCGCCATCGGTGAAGATGCCGGCCAGGCGGCCGTCTTCTTCCAGTACCACGGTCATGCCCAGGCCTTTCTGGGTCATTTCCAGCAGCGCGTCGCGCAGGCTGGTGCCACGGTGCACGCAGGGCAGCGCATCGCCCTTGTGCATGACGTTCTCCACCTTGAGCAACAGGCGACGGCCGAGGGCACCACCCGGATGGGAGAAGGCGAAGTCTTCAGCGGTGAAGCCGCGCGCTTCCAGCAGGGCGATGGCCAGGGCATCGCCCAGCACCAGGCTGGCAGTGGTCGAGGAGGTCGGCGCCAGGTTCAGCGGGCAGGCTTCCTGCGATACGCGGGCATCGAGATTGACTTCGGCGGCTTTGGCCAGGGGCGAGTCGGGGTTGCCGGTCATGCTGATCAGGCGGATGCCGAGGCGCTTGATCAGCGGCAGCAGGGTGACGATCTCGGCGGTCGAGCCCGAGTTGGACAGGGCCAGGACGATGTCGTCCTTGGTGATCATGCCCATGTCGCCGTGGCTGGCTTCGGCCGGATGGACGAAGAACGCCGTGGTGCCGGTGCTGGCCAGGGTCGCGGCGATCTTGTTGCCGATGTGCCCGGACTTGCCCATGCCGACCACGACCACGCGTCCCTTGCAGTTCAGAATGAGCTCGCAGGCCTTGATGAAATCGGCATCGATACGGGGCAGCAGCTCCTGCACCGCTTCGAGTTCGAGGCGAATGGTGCGCTGCGCGGAGTCGATCAGGTCGCGGGTCTGGTTCATTGGGCTGAGCTGTCGGGCGAAAAAAGACGGGGATTATAACGGGAAAAGCTTTCTGCGCTCACCTCTGCTTTAAGCAGCCATTGTCGAAGCTGTCGCAAGTCTGAACGCCGTATTGTGGCGCTATTGGGCGGCATGTCCGGCAAATGCTATAGTTCGCGGCCATTTTGGCCCCCTCTGGCCGGCGCGTGTCCTGGCATCGGGAGGCGGCGTCTGCAAGGAAGGCCTGGTTTTCGAGGAGTTCAGATGAGCGCCGAGCACGAGTACGCGATCGAGTTGCAGGGCGTCAGCTTTCAGCGCGGCGCGCGGTCGATTTTCGATAAGGTCGACATCCGCATTCCGCGCGGTAAGGTCACCGGCATCATGGGCCCCTCCGGCTGCGGCAAGACTACCTTGTTGCGTCTGATCGCCGCCGAGCTGCGCCCCTCCGCAGGCGATGTCCGCGTCGACGGCGTGAGCCTGCCGAAGCTGTCGCGGGACGAGCTGTTCGACATGCGCAAGCAGATGGGCGTGCTGTTTCAGAGCGGCGCGCTGTTCACCGATCTCGACGTGTTCGAGAACGTGGCGTTCCCGCTACGGGTGCACACCAAGCTTCCGGAAGAGATGATTCGCGACATCGTCCTGATGAAACTGCAGGCCGTTGGCCTGCGCGGCGCGCTGGAGCTGATGCCGGACGAGCTGTCCGGCGGCATGAAGCGTCGTGTGGCGCTGGCCCGCGCTATCGCTCTCGATCCGCAAATTCTGCTGTATGACGAGCCGTTCGTCGGCCAGGACCCTATCGCCATGGGCGTGCTGGTGCGTCTGATTCGCCTGCTCAACGATGCGCTGGGGATCACCAGCGTGGTGGTCTCTCACGATCTCGCGGAAACCGCCAGCATCGCGGATTACATTTACGTTGTCGGCGATGCGCAGGTATTGGGGCAGGGCACGCCGGCCGAGCTGATGGAGTCGGATAATCCGCGTATTCGTCAGTTCATGAAGGGCATTCCGGACGGCCCGGTGCCGTTCCATTTTCCAGCGCCGGACTACCGCGAAGATCTGTTGGGGAGAGGTTGATGCGCAGAATTTCACCGCTCGAACGGCTGCGGCTGTTCGGTCGTGCGGGTATCGATGTGGTTGCGACGCTGGGGCGCTCGGTGCTGTTCCTAGTCGGCGCGCTGTTCGGCCGCAGTCGCGCCGGCAAGCCGTTGCAACTGTTGATCAAACAGCTGTTCGCGGTCGGCGTGATGTCGCTGGCGATCATCGTCGTCTCCGGCGTTTTCATCGGCATGGTGCTGGCCCTGCAGGGCTACAACATCCTGGTCAGCTATGGCTCCGAGCAGGCGGTCGGGCAGATGGTCGCCCTGACCCTGCTGCGTGAACTGGGGCCGGTGGTCACTGCGCTGCTGTTCGCCGGTCGCGCAGGTTCGGCGCTGACCGCCGAGATCGGCAACATGAAGTCGACCGAGCAGCTCTCCAGCCTGGAGATGATCGGTGTCGACCCGCTCAAGTACATCGTCGCGCCACGGCTGTGGGCCGGTTTCATCTCGATGCCGCTGCTGGCGATGATCTTCAGTGTCGTCGGCATCTGGGGCGGGGCGATGGTCGCCGTGGACTGGCTGGGCGTCTACGAGGGCTCGTTCTGGTCCAACATGCAGAACAGTGTTTCCTTTTATGACGATGTGCTCAATGGCGTGATCAAGAGCATCGTCTTCGCCTTCGTGGTGACCTGGATCGCCGTGTTCCAGGGCTACGACTGCGAACCCACTTCCGAGGGCATCAGCCGCGCGACCACGCGCACCGTGGTGTATGCCTCGCTGGCCGTGCTTGGCCTGGATTTCATTCTGACCGCTTTGATGTTTGGAGACTTCTGATGCAAAACCGCACGCTGGAGATTGGTGTCGGCCTGTTCCTCATGGCCGGTGTGCTGGCCCTGCTGCTGTTGGCCCTGCGCGTCAGCGGCCTGAGCGTCGGCAGTGCAGGCGATACCTACAAGGTCTACGCCTACTTCGACAACATCGCCGGGCTGACCGTACGCGCCAAGGTGACCATGGCCGGCGTGAGCATCGGCAAGGTCACCGCCGTCGACCTGGACCGCGACAGTTACATGGGCCGAGTGACCCTGGAACTCGATGGCAACGTCAATAACCTGCCCGAGGATTCCACCGCGTCGATCCTGACTGCAGGTCTGCTCGGTGAGAAGTACATCGGCATCAGCGTCGGTGGTGACGAGGAGGTGCTCAAGGACGGCAGTACCATCCACGATACGCAGTCCTCGCTGGTGCTGGAAGACCTGATTGGCAAATTCCTGCTCAATTCGGTCAATAAAGATGAAGCCAATTGATGAGGGCTCCTGACATGTTCAAGACCGTGCGTAATTCCCTGCTGGCGTTGCTTGCCGCCATGCCGCTGCTAGCCGTCGCCGCGCCAAGCGCCCACGAGGTGGTGCAGCAGACCACCGATACCCTGCTGGCCGACCTCAAGGCCAACAAGGAGCGCTATCGCAGCGATCCCAATGCGTTCTATGAGTCGCTCAACGAGATTCTCGGCCCGGTGGTCGACGTCGATGGCATCTCCCGTGGCGTGATGACCGTGCGCTACTCGCGCCAGGCCTCGCCCGAGCAGATGAGCCGCTTCCAGGAGAACTTCAAGCGCAGCCTGATGCAGTTCTATGGCAACGCCCTGCTCGAATACAACAACCAGGACATCCGCGTACTGCCGGCCAGCGGCAAGCAGGACGCCGAGCGCACGTCGGTCGGCATGGAAATCCGCGACGGCAAGGGCGTAGTTTATCCGCTGTCCTACACCATGGTTTCCCAGGATGGCACCTGGAAGCTGCGCAACGTGGTGATTAATGGCATCAACGTCGGCAAGCTGTTCCGCGACCAGTTCGCCCAGTCGATGCAGAACAACCGCAACGATCTGGACAAGGTCATCGACACCTGGGCCGATACCGTGGCCAGGGCGCGCCAGGCTCGGGGCGAGTCGTGAGTCAGGCGAGCATCAGCGAGCGCGCCGCTGGGCAACTGCAGCTCAGTGGTGTGCTCGATTACCGCACCGGCCCGCAGTTGCGTGAGCAGGGCGCGCGTTTGATCGCCGCCAGCAGCGCCGCGCAGCTGTCGCTCGACTGCAGTGCGGTGGAGAAATCCAGCAGCGTCGGTCTGGCGCTGCTGCTGGCGTTCGTTCGCGATGCGCGCAAGGCAGGGCGTGAGCTGTCGATCGGTGCGCTGCCCGAGGACATGCGCGAGATCGCCCAGGTCGGCGGTCTGCTGGAGTTGCTGCCGCTGCAACCGTGAAGCGCTTCCCGTCGTTCCGTCAGCACCGCTGCTGGCGGGGTTCGCAGGCGGGAGGCTTTTTTGTATGATGGCCGACCCGCGGGCGTAGGTAGCCCGAATGCGTCAGTCGAGGTCGAGCATGCAGGCTGCAGAAGTAAAAAGCCTCCTAGAGGAAAAACTCCCGAACACCCAGGTGGAAGTCGAAGGCGAAGGCTGCAACTTCCAGCTCAACCTGATCAGCGACGAGCTGGCTGCACTCAGCCCGGTCAAGCGTCAGCAGCAGATCTACGCCCATCTCAATGCCTGGATCGCCAGTGGCAGCATCCACGCCGTGACCATGAAATTCTTCAGCCAGGCCGATTGGGCCGCGCGTTCCTGAGCCTGCGGGCGACGAGATTCCTATGGATAAACTGATCATTACCGGCGGTGCTCGCCTCGATGGCGAAATCCGCATTTCCGGTGCGAAGAACTCTGCGCTGCCGATTCTGGCTGCCACCCTGCTGGGCGACGCCCCCGTCACCATCTGCAACCTGCCGCACCTGCACGACATCACCACCATGATCGAGCTGTTCGGTCGCATGGGCATCGAGCCGGTGATCGACGAGAAGCTGGCGGTGGAAGTCGACGCCCGCGCGATCAAGACCCTGGTTGCACCCTACGAGCTGGTAAAGACCATGCGCGCCTCGATCCTGGTGCTCGGCCCGATGGTCGCCCGTTTCGGTGAGGCCGAAGTGGCGCTGCCGGGCGGTTGCGCCATCGGTTCGCGTCCGGTCGACCTGCACATCCGCGGCCTCGAGGCGATGGGCGCGATCATCGATGTCGAAGGCGGCTACATCAAGGCCAAGGCGCCGGAAGGCGGCCTGCGCGGCGCGCACTTCTTCTTCGACGTGGTCAGCGTGACCGGTACCGAGAACATCATGATGGCCGCGACCCTGGCCAAGGGCCGCAGCGTGCTGGAAAACGCCGCGCGCGAGCCGGAGGTGGTCGACCTGGCCAACTGCCTGATCGCCATGGGAGCGAAGATCCAGGGTGCCGGCACCGATACCATCATCATCGACGGCGTCGAGCGCCTGCATGGCGCGCGCTTCAGCGTGATGCCCGACCGTATCGAGACCGGTACCTACCTGGTCGCCGCCGCCGTCACCGGTGGCCGCGTCAAGGTCAAGGATGCCGACCCGTCGACCCTGGAGGCCGTGCTGGCCAAGCTGCAGGAAGCGGGCGCCGAGATCACCACCGGCCCGGACTGGATCGAGCTGGACATGAAGGGCAAGCGGCCGAAGGCCGTCAACCTGCGCACTGCGCCGTACCCGGCGTTCCCCACCGACATGCAGGCGCAGTTCATCGCCCTGAATGCCGTGGCCGAAGGCACTGGCACCATCATAGAAACCGTCTTCGAAAACCGCTTCATGCACGTCTACGAGATGCTGCGCATGGGCGCTAACATCCTGGTCGAAGGCAATACGGCGGTGGTCACCGGCGTAGAGATGCTCAAGGGCGCGCCCGTGATGGCGACCGACCTGCGTGCGTCGGCGAGCCTGGTGCTGGCTGCGCTGGTGGCCGAAGGCGATACGCTGATCGACCGCATCTACCACATCGACCGTGGCTACGAGTGCATCGAAGAGAAACTGCAACTGCTCGGTGCCAAGATCCGCCGAGTGCCGGGCTAAGTCTCCATTGCTGTAAGACCGCACCGATTGGTGCGGCCGCTTCCGCTCAAGGAAACCGTTTCATGCTGACCATCGCCCTGTCCAAAGGCCGCATTCTCGATGACACCCTGCCGCTGTTGGCGGCTGCCGGTATCGAGCCGACCGAGAACCCGGACAAGAGCCGCAAGCTGATCATCCCCACCACTCAGGATGACGTGCGCCTGTTGATCGTGCGTGCCACCGACGTGCCGACCTATGTCGAGCATGGCGCCGCCGACCTCGGCGTGGCAGGCAAGGACGTGCTGATGGAATACGGCGGCCAGGGCATCTACGAGCCGCTGGATCTGCAGATCGCCAAGTGCAAGCTGATGACCGCCGGCAAGGTCGGTGCGCCGGAGCCGAAAGGACGCCTGCGTGTGGCCACCAAGTTCGTCAACGTTGCCAAGCGCTACTACGCCGAGCAGGGCCGCCAAGTCGACATCATCAAGCTGTACGGCTCGATGGAGTTGGCGCCGCTGGTGGGTCTGGCCGACAAGATCATCGACGTGGTCGACACCGGCAACACCCTGCGTGCCAACGGCCTGGAGCCGCAGGAACTGATCGCCACCATCAGCTCGCGCCTGATCGTCAACAAGGCTTCGATGAAGATGCAGCACGCGCGCATCCAGGCGCTGATCGAAACCCTGCGTGGCGCCGTCGAGGCGCGACACCAAGGCTGACTCTTTTCGCGACCTCTGGTCGCGGCAGCCTATCCGTGTCATAGCCATTTTTCTTGGGTGCCCGCACGGTGGGCTTGCTACATTACGGGCGCCCGAGAAAAACGCCATTTAATGAGGCTTTCGCTATGACCGCACCCGTTGCCATCCGCCGACTCAACGCCGCCGACACGGACTTCGCGCGTCATCTGGATCATCTGCTGTCCTGGGAAAGCGTCTCCGACGATGGCGTCAACCAGCGCGTGCTGGAAATCATCCAGGCCGTGCGCGAGCGCGGCGATGCCGCTCTGGTCGAGTACACCCAGCGTTTCGATGGCCTTGAGGTCGCCTCCATGGCCGACCTGATCCTGCCGCGCGAGCGTCTGGAGCTGGCCCTGACCCGCATCAGCGCCGAGCAGCGCCAGGCCCTCGAAGTCGCCGCCGAGCGCGTGCGCGGCTACCACGAGAAGCAGAAGCAGGACTCCTGGCGCTACACCGAAGCCGACGGCACCGTGCTGGGTCAGAAGGTCACGCCGCTGGACCGCGCCGGCCTGTACGTGCCGGGCGGCAAGGCGTCCTATCCGTCGTCGGTGCTGATGAACGCGATCCCGGCCAAGGTCGCCGGCGTGCCCGAGGTGGTCATGGTGGTGCCGACCCCGCGCGGCGAGATCAACGAGATCGTCCTGGCTGCGGCTGCCATCGCCGGCGTCGACCGCGTCTTCACCATCGGTGGCGCCCAGGCCGTCGCCGCGTTGGCCTATGGCACCGAGAGCGTGCCGCCGGTGGACAAGATCGTCGGCCCCGGCAATATCTATGTGGCCACTGCCAAGCGCCACGTGTTCGGCAAGGTGGGCATCGACATGATCGCCGGCCCGTCGGAAATCCTGGTGGTCTGCGACGGCCAGACCGATCCGGACTGGATCGCCATGGACCTGTTCTCCCAGGCCGAGCACGACGAGGATGCCCAGTCGATCCTGGTCAGCCCGGATGCCGCTTTCCTCGACAAGGTTGCCGAGAGCATCGCCAAGCTGCTGCCGACCATGGAGCGGGCCGAGATCATCCGCACCTCGCTGGAAGGTCGTGGCGCGCTGATCCAGGTGGCGGACATGGCCCAAGCCATCGAGGTGGCCAACCACATCGCACCGGAGCACCTGGAGCTGTCGGTGGCCGATCCGGAAGCCTGGTTGCCGCAGATCCGCCACGCTGGCGCCATCTTCATGGGGCGCTATACCGCAGAAGCCCTGGGCGATTACGTGGCCGGCCCGAATCACGTGCTGCCCACTTCCGGTACTGCGCGCTTTTCCTCGCCGCTGGGGGTGTACGACTTCCAGAAGCGCTCGTCGATCATCTTCTGCTCGCCGGATGGCGCATCGGAACTGGGCAAGAGTGCTTCGGTGCTGGCCCGTGGCGAGTCGCTGACCGCGCACGCACGCAGCGCCGAGTACCGTATCAAAGAGTGACCCGAACCGCGTAGGCGCGAGTTCTGCTCGCGAATGCCATTTCCGCGAGCAAGCTCGCTCCTACAAAAGCAAAGCGAACCGAATTCGAGGAGAGAAGGGCAGATGAGCAAATTCTGGAGCCCCTTCGTCAAGGACCTGGTGCCCTATGTGCCGGGCGAGCAGCCCAAGTTGAGCAAGCTGGTCAAGCTCAACACCAACGAGAACCCCTACGGCCCGTCGCCCAAAGCCATTGATGCGATGCAGGCCGAGCTCAGCGACGACCTGCGGCTGTATCCGGACCCCAACGGCGAGCGCCTGAAGCAGGCGGTGGCCGATTACTACGGCGTGCAGCCGGCCCAGGTGTTCGTCGGTAACGGTTCCGACGAAGTCCTGGCGCATGCCTTCCACGGCCTGTTCCAGCACGACGCGCCGCTGCTGTTCCCGGATATCAGCTACAGCTTCTACCCGGTTTACTGCGGCCTGTATGGCATCGACTTCGAGCAGGTGGCGCTGGATGATGAGTTCCAGATCCGCGTCGAGGATTACGCCAAGCCGAATGCCGGCATCATCTTCCCCAACCCCAACGCGCCGACCGGTTGTCTGCTGCCCCTCGATGCTGTCGAGCGGCTGCTGCAGGGCAGCCCGGATTCAGTGGTGCTGGTCGATGAGGCCTACATCGACTTCGGCGGCCAAAGTGCTATCGCTCTGGTCGACAAGTACCCGAACCTGCTGGTGACCCAGACCTTGTCCAAGTCGCGTTCGCTGGCCGGTCTGCGCGTCGGCATCGCGGTCGGTCACCCGGATCTGATCGAGGCGCTGGAGCGGATCAAGAACAGCTTCAACTCCTACCCGCTCGATCGCATGGCCATCGCCGGTGCGGCAGCAGCGTTCGAGGATCGTGATTATTTCGAAAAGACCTGCCAGCAGGTGATTGCCAGCCGCGAGGCGGTGGTTGCCGGCCTGCAGAATCTTGGCTTTGACGTATTGCCGTCGGCCGCCAACTTTGTCTTCGCCCGTCATCCGGGCAAGGATGCCGCGGCCCTCGCGGCAGGATTGCGCGAGCAGGGCGTGATCGTGCGTCACTTCAAGCAGCAGCGCATCGCTCAGTTTCTGCGTATCACCATCGGCACGGCGGAGCAGAACCAGGCTCTGCTGGACGCCCTGCAAGGCCTGTAAGCCAGGCAGCAGGTTGCAAAAAAGCCGGTGACGCTCACGCGCCACCGGCTTTTTCATGCGCTTTCCGCGGGAATCACTCGTGATGCGGCTGGCCGAGGAAGGTCAGCGAGGTGAACAGACCACGGCTTTCGATGTTCGGATCGTTCTTCACCGGCAGGTAGACCGAAGCGCTGATGATGTTCAACCCTTCGTTGCGCACCATGACCTGAGCGCGGCCCTCGGCATCGGTCTTGGCGCTGACCTGGTGCGGCGCGCCACGGTAATCACCAACCAGCTCGACGCCTGCGAGCGGCTTGCCGTCGGCCAGCACGCGTACCGGCAGCGGCTTGCCCGGGCCGACCTTGAGCGGATCAGTCTCCGGAACGATGACCAGTTTCAGCGCCTTGAGATCGGGGAGCTTGGCGCCTTCGGCGTAGATCGCCAGGCTGTATTTGTAGGTGTGCAGTGACTCGGAGGAGTCCGGCACCTGGCTACGGCCCTGATTGACCCATTTGCCGTCCGGGGTTTTCGACCAGGCGCCGTTGTCCAGTGCCACGCCGAGCACGGCGGGCTTTTTCAGTGGCTGCAGACGGGCGTGGTCGGCCAGGCGTTCGACGGTTACCGGAATCATCTTGCCGGCAACATCGTAGGCCCAGGCGCCGCTGATCTTTTCTGCCTTGAAGGCGTTATCTTCGGCGCCGTGGCCATAGACCACTTCGATGTTGCCGCGTCGCTCTTCAGTCCACAGGCCGTGGGCGAGAGCGCCGCTGCTGGCGAACAGGCCGGCGAGGAGCAGGTGGGCAGGAATGCGCATGTGAATCTCCGATTCAGAGGTTGAGGGTCAGGCTGACACTGAGGTTGCGTGGGTCGCCGGGTATTACCCAGACGTTGTTGAACGCGCGTTCGTAGTACTTGCGGTCGAACAGATTGTTGAGATTCAGGCCCAGGCTCAGATCGTTCGTCGCCTGCCAGCGGGCGAGCAGGTCGACCGTGGTGTAGGCCGGCAATTCGAAATCGCTGCCGGTCTGCCCGGAACGGTCGCCAACGTAGGTGATCGCTGCCCCCAGTTCGGAACCCTGCAGCGTGCCGCCCTGGAATTGGTAAACGCTCATCAGGCTGGCGCTGTTGCGAGCGATACCAAGCAGGTCGCTGCCCTCGGGGATGCTGTTGTCCTTGGTTACCTCGGCGTCGATATAGGCGTAGGCGCCGATCACCCTTAGGGCGTCGCTGAGCTGGCCGCTGACCTGCAGATCCAGGCCCTGGCTGCGGGCCTTGCCGGCGGCGATACTGTCGCCGGGGTTGTTCGGGTCGGCGGTCAGCACGTTTTCCTTTTCGATATGGAACAACGCCACGGTGGCGCCGATGTGTCCGTCTGCCAGGTCGAGCTTCAGGCCGGTCTCGTAGCCGAGACCTTTCTCCGGCTTGAACACCTGGCCCTGGGCACCGATGGCGTTGGGCTTGAACGACATCGAGGCGTTGGCGAACACGCCGACTTCCGGAGTCAGCTGATAGAGCACGCCGGCGCGCGGTGTGGCGACATCCTTGCTCTGCTCGTTGCTGACCCGCGTGCTGCGGTTCAGCGCGGTCTGCTCGAAACGCTCCAGACGCACGCCGAGCAGGCCGCTCCAGCGCTCGCTGAAGCTGATCTGGTCCTGCAGGTTGAGGGCGTAGCTTTCCGTGTGCTCGTGAAAGTCGTTGGGGTTGACGATGGGGGGCTTGGGCTGGCCGTAGATCGGGTTATAGATGTCCAGACCATAGCCGAGGCCGGTGACGCTTTGCGGGTACTTCTGGCTGTTGCGGTAGTTCTCGTATTCCAGGCCCAGCAGCGTCTGGTGCTGCCAGCCGGCCCAGTCGAACTGACCGTGCAGCTCGGCCTGGGTGATGCTGTCGTTCCACTCGAAGCTGCGCTCGCGGTAAAAACGAGTGACCTGATCACCGATCAGCCGCGACGTCTCGGAGCTGTTGCCTTCCAGCGTGCCCTGGCTGTAGTGGCTGGCCAGACGCATTTTCCAGGCATCGTTCAGGTAGTGTTCGAGGCTCACCTGCAGCAACTGGTTGTCGTTGCGAATCTTGCCGTCGTTGGGCTCGCCGAGGAAGGTAGAGCGCTTGACTACTCCCGTCTTGCCGTCGACGGCGGGAATGCCACGGTCGAATACCGCATCGGTGCGCGAGAACTCGCTGTCGATCATCAGCAGGGTGTCGGGCGACAGTTGCCAGCTGAATGTCGGGTTGACGATCTGCCGTTGATTGCCGACGTGATCGCGAAAGCTGCCGTTGTCCTCCACCGCCAGGTTGACCCGCGAGAGCAGCGTGCCCTCATCGTTCAGCGGGCTGTTGACGTCGAGGCTGCTGCGGTAGCGATCCCAGCGCCCGGCACTGGCCTTGAACTGAGTGAAAGCTTCGAGCTGCGGGCGCTTGGTGACGATGTTGACCAGCCCGCCGGGATCGCCACGCCCGTACAGCGCGGCGGCCGGTCCCTTAAGCACTTCCAGGCGTTCGATGGCCGAGGCGTCCGGCGAGCTGTAGCTGCCGCGGTTGATGGCGAAGCCGTTGCGATACAGCTCGCCAGTGGTGAAGCCGCGCACACTGTAGTTGAGGAAGGTCAGGCCGCCAAAGTTGTTCTGCCGCGACATGCCGCCGGCGAAGTCCAGGGCGCGATCGATACGGCTGCTGCCAAGATCTTCCAGCACCTGCGCGGGCACCACGCTGATGGCCTGAGGAATCTCGCTGATCGGCGTATCGGTGCGGGTGGCGCTGGCCGAGCGTTTGGCGCGGTAGCCCTGCACCGGCCCATCGGCCTGTTCGCTGGGGGCGCTGATGATGCTGTCAGCGAGTTGGGCCGGAGATTCTGCTGCAACGACCCAAGGTGTTAGCAGGCTGCCGGCAAGCAGGGCGGTGGTGGCGCGCAAGGGAATCTCCAGAGAATTGTAATTAATGTAATAACATTACAATAACCTCAATCGAGAAAAGTTCCCACCTGAAAATGCTGGTCGATCAGTTGCCGTTAACGGGAGGGCGGATACCGATCTCGGCGGTCAGCTGCAGCGGCTTGCCGTTGCGTAGGACCTCGATACGAATCTTGTCACCCGGCTTGGTGCGCGCCACCTGGTTCATCGAGCGGCGGCCGTCGCTGGCCGGTTCGCCATCGATGCTGAGAATCAGGTCGCCCGGTTGCAGACCGGCCTTCTGCGCCGGGCCGTCACGGTACACGCCCGCAACGACGATGCCGGGGCGGCCATCGAGGCCGAAGGACTCGGCCAGCTCCGGCGTCAGCGGCTGCACCTCGACCCCCAGGTAACCACGGATTACCTGGCCATGCTCGATGATGGCGCGCATCACTTCCATGGCCAGCTTCACCGGGATGGCGAAACCGATGCCCTGCGAGCCACCGGACTTGGAGAAGATCGCCGTGTTGATGCCAACCAGGTTGCCGTGCGCATCGACCAGCGCGCCGCCGGAGTTGCCGGGGTTGATGGCCGCGTCGGTCTGGATGAAGTCTTCGTAGGTGTTGAGGCCCAACTGGTTGCGCCCGGTGGCACTGATGATGCCCATGGTCACGGTCTGGCCCACGCCGAAGGGGTTGCCGATGGCCAGGGTGACGTCGCCGATGCGAATGCTGTCGGAGCGGCCCAGGGTGATGGCCTGCAGATTGGGCAGGTCGATCTTCAAGACTGCCAGATCGGTTTCCGGGTCGTTGCCGATCACCCGCGCAAGGGTTTCGCGCCCGTCCTTGAGGGCCACGACGATCTGATCGGCGCCACTGACCACATGGTTGTTGGTCAGCAGGTAGCCTTCCTTGCTCATCAGCACCGCTGAGCCCAGGCTCGACTCCATACGCTGCTGGCGTGGCAGGTTGTCGCCGAAGAAGCGGCGGAACGTCGGGTCTTCGAACAATGGGTGCGCAGGTTTGCTCACCAGCTTGGTGGTGTACAGGTTGGCTACCGCCGGCGAAGCAGTGTCGACGGCCTCGGCGTAGGACACCGGCCCTTCCTGCAGGCGGCTGTAGATGGGGGCCTGCACCAGTTGCACGTCCTGGCTTGGCAAACCTACCCATTGCGGGTAGCGCTGGATCAGCAGCAGTGCGAGCAGCACACCAACCAGCAGGGGCCAACCGAGAAAACGCAGTGCCTGGGGCATCGAGACAATCCTGAGAGTTGCAGGGGCCAAATTCGGCCCTTAAGGTGGCGCATTATAGTGAGGTGCTCGCCAATTAGGCAGCGGCCCGCAACAGCTTGAGAGGAATCTTAATGGCCATTGCCCTGTCCACGTTGGTGGAAGAAGCTGACGCTTTTCTGAACGCGTCGCGCATCAGCGATTACTGCCCTAACGGCCTGCAGGTCGAGGGGCGTCCGCAGGTCAGTCGTATCGTCAGCGGCGTCACCGCCAGCCAGGCTCTGATCGAAGCCGCCATCGACGCCGAGGCCGATGTGCTGCTGGTCCATCATGGCTATTTCTGGAAGGGTGAAAACCCCTGCGTCACCGGCATGAAACAGCGTCGTCTGAAAGCGTTGCTGGCTCATGACATCAGCCTGCTGGCCTATCACCTGCCGCTCGACGTTCATCCCGAAGTGGGCAATAACGTGCAGCTCGCTCGGCAGTTGGGCATCGTGGTCGAGGGCCCTCTGGAGCCGGAAAATCCGCGCACCGTTGGCCTCGTCGGCTCGCTGACAGAGCCGATGAGTGCTATCGATTTCGCCCGTCACGTACAGCAGGCGCTGGGGCGTGAGCCGCTGCTGGTGGAAGGCGAAGGCCTGATCCGCCGGGTCGGCTGGTGCACGGGGGGCGGGCAGGGCTATATCGATCAGGCGATCGCCGCTGGTGTCGATCTTTACCTGACCGGCGAAGCCTCGGAGCAGACATTCCACAGCGCGCGGGAGAATGGCGTGAGCTTCATCGCTGCAGGCCACCATGCCACAGAGCGCTATGGCGTGCAGGCGCTGGGCGATTATCTGGCGCGGCGTTTCGCCCTTGAACACCTGTTCATCGACTGCCCGAATCCGGTCTGAAGCGTCTGAACGCGCAGGTATAACCCTAGATCGTTTCGGTCTAACCAGCGTCCTGAGTATAAGCAGACGCTGTGATAGAGTGCGCGCTCGTCCACGGCCCGCCGGCCCCATAACAGCAAACCGTGAGTAGCCATGCTCGACAAACTGACGCACTTGAAACAGCTCGAGGCGGAAAGCATCCACATCATTCGTGAAGTGGCCGCCGAATTCGACAACCCGGTGATGCTCTATTCCATCGGCAAGGATTCAGCCGTGATGCTGCACCTGGCCCGCAAGGCATTCTTCCCCGGCAAGCTGCCGTTCCCGGTGCTACACGTCGATACGCGCTGGAAATTCCAGGAGATGTACCGCTTTCGCGAAAAGATGGTCAGTGAATACGGCCTGGATCTGCTGACCCACATCAACCCCGACGGTGTGGCACAGGACATGAACCCCTTCACCTACGGCAGTGCCAAGCACACCGACGTGATGAAGACCGAAGGTCTCAAGCAGGCGCTGGACAAGTACGGCTTCGATGCCGCCTTCGGTGGCGCGCGCCGCGACGAAGAGAAGTCGCGCGCCAAGGAGCGCGTGTATTCCTTCCGCGACAGCAAGCACCGTTGGGACCCGAAGAACCAGCGCCCCGAGCTGTGGAACGTGTACAACGGCAAGGTCAAGAAGGGCGAGTCGATCCGCGTCTTCCCGCTGTCGAACTGGACCGAGCTGGACATCTGGCAATACATCTACCTGGAGCAGATCCCAATCGTGCCGCTGTACTTCGCTGCCGAGCGCGAAGTGATCGAGAAGAACGGCACGCTGATCATGATCGATGACGAACGCATCCTCGAGCACCTCACCGACGAGGAAAAGGCGCGCATCCAGAAGAAGAAAGTGCGTTTCCGCACCCTGGGCTGCTACCCGCTGACCGGCGCGGTGGAGTCCGAGGCGGAAAGCCTGACCGACATCATCCAGGAAATGCTCCTGACCCGGACTTCCGAGCGCCAGGGCCGCGTGATCGATCACGACGCCGCCGGGTCGATGGAAGAGAAGAAACGTCAGGGCTATTTCTGAGGATCACGCACCATGAGTCACCAATCCGATTTGATCAGCCAGGACATTCACGCCTACCTGGCTCAGCACGAGCGCAAGGAACTGCTGCGCTTCCTCACCTGCGGCAACGTCGATGACGGCAAGAGCACGTTGATCGGCCGCCTGCTGCACGACTCCAAGATGATCTATGAAGATCACCTGGAAGCCATCACCAAGGATTCCAAGAAGAGCGGCACCACCGGCGAGGAAGTCGACCTGGCGCTGCTGGTCGACGGCCTGCAGGCCGAGCGCGAGCAGGGCATCACCATCGATGTCGCCTACCGCTACTTCTCCACCGCCAAGCGCAAGTTCATCATCGCCGACACCCCCGGCCATGAGCAGTACACGCGCAACATGGCCACCGGCGCCTCGACCTGCGACCTGGCCATCATCCTGATCGACGCCCGTTATGGCGTGCAAACCCAGACCAAGCGCCACAGCTTCATCGCGTCCTTGCTGGGCATCAAGCACATCGTCGTCGCCGTCAACAAGATGGATCTGAAGGATTTCGACCAGGGCGTGTTCGAGCAGATCAAGGCCGACTACCTGGCCTTCGCCGAGAAGATCAACCTGCGTCCGACCACCCTTGAGTTCGTGCCGATGTCGGCGCTCAAGGGCGACAACGTGGTCAACAAATCCGAGCGCTCGCCCTGGTACAGCGGCCAGTCGCTGATGGAAATCCTCGAAAGCGTGGAAGTGGCGGGTGATCGCAACTTCGACGACCTGCGCTTCCCGGTGCAGTACGTCAACCGCCCGAACCTCAACTTCCGCGGTTTCGCCGGCACCCTGGCCAGCGGCATCGTGCGCAAGGGCGATGAGGTCATGGCGCTGCCTTCGGGCAAGACCAGCAAGGTCAAATCCATCGTCACCTTCGAGGGCGAGCTGGAGCATGCCGGCCCGGGCCAGGCGATCACTCTGACTCTGGAAGACGAGATCGACGTTTCACGCGGCGACATGCTGGTGCATGCCGACAACCGCCCGCAGGTCACCGACAGCTTCGAGGCCATGCTGGTGTGGATGGGCGAAGAGCCGATGCTGCCGGGCAAGAAATACGACATCAAGCGCGCCACCAGCTACGTGCCCGGCTCGATCCCCAGCATCGTTCATCGCGTTGACGTGAACACCCTGGAGCAGGGCGCGGCAAGTGAGCTGAAGCTCAACGAGATCGGCCGGGTGAAGATCGCCCTGGACGCGCCGATTGCCCTGGATGGCTACGAGTACAACCGCACCACCGGTGCCTTCATCGTCATCGATCGCCTGACCAATGGCACCGTCGGCGCCGGCATGATCATCGCCGATCCGGTCGCCCATGGCGGCGGTCAGCATGGCCGTCTGGCCCATGTGTCGACCGAGGAGCGCGCCTCGCGCTTCGGCCAGCAGCCGGCCACCGTGCTGTTCAGCGGCCTCTCCGGCGCGGGCAAGAGCACCCTGGCCTATGCGGTCGAGCGCAAGCTGTTCGACATGGGCCGCGCCGTGTACGTGCTCGACGGGCAGAACCTGCGCCATGACCTGAACAAGGGCCTGCCGCAGGATCGCGCCGGCCGCGCCGAGAACTGGCGCCGTGCCGCCCATGTAGCGCGCCAGTTCAACGAGGCGGGGCTGATCGCCCTGGCAGCGTTCGTCGCCCCGGATGCCGAGGGCCGCGAGCAGGCCAAGGCGCTGATCGGCAGCGAGCGTCTGGTCACCGTCTACGTCCAGGCCTCTCCGCAGATCTGCGCCGAGCGTGACCCGCAGGGGCTGTATGCCGCCGGTGGCGACAACATCCCCGGTGAAGGCTTCCCCTATGACGTACCGCTGGATGCCGATCTGGTGATCGACACCCAGACTCAGTCGGTCGAGGAGGGCGTCAAGGCGGTGCTGGATCTGTTGCGTAGCCGCGGCGCGATCTGACGGTCGCCTGCTGAACGAAAGCCCCGCCCTCGTGCGGGGCTTTTTCGTTCTGGGGGGCGGTGAGGATGCAGTGCAGGGGGGCCGACAGGCGTGCGGCAACCCTCTAGCGCCTAGGGCACTATCGATGGGCCGACGAGCATTCGCGGACAAGTCCGCTCCCACAACAGCACCACCGCTCCCCCTGTGGGAGCGGACTTGTCCGCGAAGGTCATGGCGCCTGGCTGGAGGCTGAGGCTGTTCTTGCAGGGGGCGCGGCGATCCGCTTTTCCACAGACTCTTTGAGCGGATGACCGGGATGAAGCTGCGCGCGACTGCGGATGACCCGCCGCCGGTGCCAACGAAAAAGCCCCGCATTGCGGGGCTTTGTGTTCTAGCCGGACGTGCAGGTTGGTTACTTCTTCAACCCGTAGCTTTCGTCCAGCATGCCGGGGCCATCGCTCTTCGGCGCATAGTCCTTGGGCATTTCGTGGTTCTTCGGCGGCGTCAGGCGCTCGCGCTTTTCACTCGAGTCTGTGCTGTTCAGGGTGGCCAGCAGGCGCTGGCGGGTCAGTTCGTCCAGGGCCAGGCGGTTGGCACCGTCGGACAGGTGCTCCTGCACGTCCTGGTAGCTCTGGGTAAGTTTCTTAACCAGGCTGGCGGTGGTGTTGAAGTGGGTCACCACTTCGCTCTGGTAGGCCTCGAAGCGCGCCTGCATTTCATCCATCTGCCGCTGCGTACGGCCAGGTGCAGCATTGGGGGCCAGGCGGGCGAGCACAAAGCCCACGGCGATGCCGACCACCAGGGTCAGAGCGGGTATCAACCAGGCTGTAACGGTCTGTTCCACGAGTCCTTCCTCTCAAAACGGCTTTGCTTTACGTTAGCGGCTTGAGCCTGTGCTGTATACGACCAGAACCTGCTCGGAGTTTATTGCATGTTGGCAATGCTGGGTAAAAACAGGTTCGGAATGCTCATGTACAACAGTACACTGCGTTTCCTCTCCTGTTTTGCCTTGCATTGCGCGAGCGTGTGAAACGCTGAACAGGGTCATTTGCCGCACAGGCAGTTTGCTAGACGAGTCGACCCGATGTGGGGTCACGGAGTTCAGTGTTGCTCAGTCGCGAAACCCCTCTTTTCATTCAGGGCCCGGTAGGCCAACTCGAAGCCCTTCTACTGGAGATGCCTGACGCCCGGGGCGTGGCGTTGGTCTGCCATCCCAACCCGGTACAGGGCGGCACCATGCTCAACAAGGTGGTGTCCACGCTGCAGCGTACCGCGCGTGACTGTGGTTATCACACGCTGCGGTTCAACTACCGCGGTGTTGGCGCCAGTGCCGGCAGTCACGACATGGGCACTGGCGAAGTGGACGACGCCGAAGCCGTCGCTGCCTGGCTGCAGGAAAAGTACCCGAATCTGCCTATCACCCTGCTGGGCTTCTCCTTCGGCGGTTTCGTGGCGGCTGCGCTGGGCGCTCGCCTGGAGGCACAGGGCGTTACGCTCAGCAAGCTGTTCATGGTCGCACCGGCGGTGCATCGTCTGACGGCCGATACGCCACCGGCCAGCCAGTGTCCGCTGGTGGTGATCCAGCCTGACGCCGACGAAGTGGTCGAGCCGCAGGCGGTCTACGAGTGGTCGGCCAATCTCGGGCGTGCCCACGAGCTGTTGAAAGTGGCAGAATGCGGTCACTTTTTTCACGGCAAGCTGACGGATCTGAAGGATCTGCTGTTGCCTCGACTGTAAGTTTTCCAGCCATTTCTAAGCGAACGTCATGACCACCCGTATCCTTACCGGTATCACCACCACCGGCACGCCGCACCTGGGCAATTATGCCGGCGCCATCCGCCCGGCCATTGCGGCCAGCCGCGACCCGCAGATGGACTCGTTCTACTTCCTCGCCGACTACCACGCGCTGATCAAGTGCGATGACCCGGCGCGCATCCAGCGCTCGCGTCTGGAGATCGCCGCCACCTGGCTGGCGCTGGGCCTGGATACCGACAAGGCGACTTTCTACCGTCAGTCCGACATTCCCGAGATTCCCGAGCTTTGCTGGCTGCTGACCTGCGTCGCCGGCAAGGGCCTGCTCAACCGTGCCCATGCCTACAAGGCCTCGGTGGACAAGAATATAGAAGCCGGTGAAGACCCGGACGCCGGCGTGACCATGGGCCTGTTCAGCTACCCGGTGCTGATGGCGGCGGACATTCTGATGTTC
>NZ_DJSX01000067.1:0-4858 GCF_002439135.1 Pseudomonas sp. UBA6323
GGAAAGCTTAGCGGTCAAGACCGCTCCAACAGGGTTGGCGCAAGCCGGGAGTCCGGAAGGCAAGCCGCGCCAGGCCGTTTTTGTTGGAGCGGACGTGTCCGCGAGTTGGGGCAGGAAGCTTCGCGGATGAGTCCGCTCCCACAGAATGCCGCTGCGTCAACCTGTGGGAGTGGCTTCTCAGCTGCCTGCGAAACCGTTCTGCCGCCAGGCCTCGTATACGGTGACGGCGACGGTATTGGACAGGTTCAGGCTGCGGCAATCGGCGCGCATCGGCAGGCGTACGCGCTGCTGTGGTGGCAGGGCGTTGCGCACCTCTTCCGGCAGGCCACGGCTTTCCGGGCCGAACAGGAAGGCGTCGCCGGGCTGGTAAGCAATCTCGTGGAACGGCTGCGAGCCCTTGGTGGTGAAGGCAAACAGGCGTGGCTGGCCGAGGGATTCAAGGCAGCTCTGCAGGTCAGGGTGGCGCTTGAGCGTGGCGTATTCGTGATAATCCAGGCCGGCGCGGCGTAGGCGCTTGTCGTCCAGTTCGAAGCCCAGCGGCTCGATCAGGTGCAACTGGCAGCCGCTGTTGGCGCACAGCCTGATAATGTTGCCGGTATTCGGTGGAATTTCCGGTTGAAAGAGGATGACGTGAAACATGCAGCACTCCGAGCACTGGGACGAGCGCCATTCTACGCCGCCGGAAGATCCGCGGCCGCGTTTGCGCTGGCGTTTTATGGCGTCGGTGATGCTGATCGCCTTTCTCGTCGGGCTGATGCTCGGGCGTCTGTTCGATCCGCCGCGCCTGCATATCGAGGAGATCGAGCCTTGGGAACAGGGGCTGCAGCTCTGGCTCAACCGCGAGCCGCAGGCACAGAGCGAGCATATCGACGGCGCCCTGGTGTATCGCTACGAGGATGCCTATGGGCGAGTGCGTGATGGCCAGCTCCAGCTGCCGCTGGGTCTGGTGAACTGGCGCCTGGAACGCGACGGACGGGATCTGCTGCTGGTGCTGGTGTCAGCCCGTCCGCTGGGCGGGGAGTGGCGCGGTGCACGGGAGGATGGACGTTGGCGTGCGCGCCTGGCGCTGCGTCCCAAATAAAGAGGGGATTCCCCGGCCTGCCTGTACCAAGGTCCCCAAAACTGGGATTGCCTTAGCATATGCAGGTGGTGTGCCAATTTTATTACCGAAGCGGCAAGGCCGCGATTTATCTGGGTTTCAGGCCCTCGGGCGAGGGCCGCGGCGCCAATTGCGGCGCCGTGGTGCACCAGCGTGCAGCGCGGTGCACCGCAGGTGCACCACACCGCAGTTAGGCGCGTCAGCGAGGCAGCAGCTTCAGCGTGCCCTGGCTGTTGGCTTTGATGTCGGCTTCGCTCAGGTGCTGCGGCTGATACCCGCCAGCCACATGGGCGGCGGCCTGATCGCCATAGTGCCTGTCGAAAGGCACGCCGCTCTGGCCGACGGGAACGCCGCCCAGGGCCTTGTCTGCGTCACCCAGGTCGACCAGGCGTCGGGTCGAGGGGCCATAGACCACGGGCCAGGGCGCCGGGCCGATCTTGTGCGACAGGTTGTTCGGCGTTTCATGGCCGCCAGGCGCGGCCAGCGGGCCGACGTTGAGCAGCCAGGCCAGCGGCTGCTGCTGGCCAAGCGGATGGCTGTGGGTGAGGGTGTGGCCACGGCCCCAGGTCCAGGCCTCGACATCGTCGCCAAACACGCTGTGCAGGTGCTCCAGGCTGGCGCGCCAGGCTTCGGCGACGATCTGCGCGCGGCTCTCGCGCTGCTCGCTGCCCTGACGATTCCACCAGGGTGAGTCGGCATTGGCGGTCAGGCGCGGCAGCGCAGTGTCGAACGCGCGGGTTTGCAGCAGGCTGTCGAAGAACACCTCACCCAGTTCGTCGGCCATGGCTTCGTGGGCGAGTTGATAGGTCAGCTGGTTGAACAGGGTGGCTGCCACGGAGTCGAGTGCGTGGTCGCCATTCCACTGCGCCAATTGCTCCACCAGGGCGCGCTCCTGATCGTTCGCCGCTGCGCTGCGCAGTTCGTCGAGAATCGGTGCCAGCAGACGCGGGCCGTAGCCGGTGCCTGGGTCGAGCTGCAGCGCTTGGCTGTTGTGCGTATCCCATTTCACCGAGGCATCGCTCAGGTGCTGGTTTAGGCGTTGGCCGCGATCAGGCAGGTTGTAGTAGCCGGGAATCTCGATACCGCTGGCCGGCACGGGCTGGTAGTTGGCCGAGAGGATGTAGCCGCGCTGCGGATTCTCCTCCTGCGGGTTGGCGCTGAAGGGGTGATAACCGAGCTTGTCGGCGTCACCGCTAGCGCCGTCGAGAATGAAGGTCGGGTTGACGCCTTCCGGACGCAGCGGCAGCTTGGCCGCGGCCCACCAGCCGATATCGCCGCCGGCGTTGGCCCAGACCACGTTGAGCCCGGGTGCCTCGATCTTCTCGACCGCAGCGCGGGCCTTGTCCAGGCTGTCGGCACGGTTGAGCTGGTAGAAGGCATCGAGCATCGGGTTGTCGGTTTCGAGGAAGGCCCACCACATGGCGATCGGCGTGCTGCCGGCGGTCTGGCCCAGGGCATCGTTGATGATCGGCCCGTGCGGCGAACGGCGCAGGGTGATCTGCACCGACTCGGCGTCCTTGACGCGGATGGTTTCCGTGCGTTGCTCGAGGTCGACCCAGCCGCCCTGGTACCAGACCTGATTGGGGTTGTCCGGGTTGACTCGCTCGGCGATCAGGTCGAGGTCGTCGTTCTGGAACATGGTCAGGCTCCAGGCGAAGTCGCGGTTATGCCCGAGCATGGCGCTGGGAATCAACGCATGGTGGTAGCCGTACAGCTCGTAGCCGGGTGCCTGCAGGTGCGCTTCGTACCAGACGGCCGGCAGCGAGAAGCGAATGTGCGGGTCGCCGGCCAGCAACGGCTTGCCGCTGGCGGTGCGGCTGCCGGAAACGGCCCAGGCGTTGCTGCCCTCGAACTGGGGCAGGCCGGTGCCCTCAAGGGCGCCGTTGCTGAGCTGGGCGAGCGCGGATAGGTCCTGCCAGTCGCTGGCAGCGAGGGAGGTGCCGACCACGCCCTGCGGGTGCCAGTCGAGATCGAACAGCGCGAGGTAGTCGGCGCCCAGCTGGTCGCGGATATGGGTCATCACCGGTTCGGTGCGCAGCGCCGCTGCGAAGCTGTAGGCCATGTAGCCGGCGACGCTGAGGGTGTCGGCGATGGTGAAGGGGCGCGGCTCGATGCCCAGCAGGTCGAACTCCAGCGGGCGCGGGCGGCTGGCCTGGTACTGGTTGACCCCTTCAAGGTAGTGCTGCAGGGCCTGGGTGGATGGGCTGTCCGCGTCCAGGCGGGCGGCGTAGGCGTCGGCATGGCGGCCGATTTCCAGGGTGCGGAACAGGCGGTCGGTGGGCACCAGCTTCTCGCCGAGTACCTCGGCCAGTTCACCGCGCGCCAGGCGCCGCAGCAGCTCCATCTGGAACAGGCGATCCTGGGCGTGGACGAAACCGAGGGCGCGGTACATGTCCGCTTCACCTTCGGCGCGAATATGCGGCACACCGCGTTCGTCGTAGTCGACAGTGACCGGTGCCTGCAGCGCGCCGAGCACCAGCTCGCCGTCGCGTTGCGGTTGTTTGTCGTGCAGGTACCAGGTCAGGCCGCCTGCTGCTGCGGCAATCACCAGCGCAAGGGCGGTCAGGGAACGTTTCATCCAGCGATCCTTATTGTTGTGAGGCAAGCGTGCAGGCATTTTGCTCAGGCTCATACGTATCGGCATTGACCATATGCCTCAATGCTGAAAGTCTATGGTCAATACCCGATCGAAACCTCCATGACCGATAACGCATTCGTTGCCCTGACCCATTCCTCGACCCTGCGCCGGCTGCTCTACGAGGCCCTGGCTGCGCTGGGGTTCGATCCGACCGATACCTACCGCCGTGCCTATGCCGGTGTGCCGCTGGCGGCGCCGCTGCTGGACGCGCGCGAGGAGCACGACAACGCACCGCGCTTCTGGCAGGCGCTGGAAGGCATCAGCGGCGATGTCGACATCGGCCTGCATCTGGGCGAGAGGATGCAGCCGCGGCCGATGGATGTGGTCAGCTACCTGTTGCTGGCGGCGCGCGATCTTCGCCAGGGCCTGCAGGCCTTCGTGCGCTTCCAGCACATCCTCTCCGGTGGTTTTGCTGCGCGCTTGGAGGAGCAGGGCGATGAAGCGCGCCTGGTGATCGATCTCAACTACCGCGAAGTCGGCTCGTTGCGCCAGCAGATGGAATGCCTGGCGGTGCTGCTTAGCAAGATGCTGGCCGCGGCTGCCGGCGGCGAGCTGCCGCTGGTGGGCGTCGAGTTTCGCCACCGGGCGCCGCGCAAGCTCGCCGAGCATCGCCGTCTGCTCGGCGTCGAGTCGCGGTTCGCGCAGCCGCACGATGTGCTGATTCTGCCGCGTGCAGTACTTTCGCGGCCCTCGCGCAGCGCCAACCCGCGGCTGTTCGAGGTGCTCAGCGAGGAGGCCGAGAAGCAGTTGGCGGAGCTGGTGGAGAACCAGTTGCTGGTGCGGGTGCGCTACTGGCTGGAGGTCAATCTGGGCAATGCGACCTGCAGTCTGGAGGCCTGTGCGCTGGCTCTGGGTAGCAATCGCAGTGCCTTGCAGCGGGCCCTGAGCGAGCAGGGCAGCAGCTTTCGTACGTTGCACGATGAAGTGCGCCGTTTGCGTGCGCTGCGCCTGCTCGACCAGGGCCTGGGCGTACGCGAAGTGGCGCGGGCCTGCGGTTTCGCCGAACTGTCGCCGTTCTACCGAGCCTTTCGCCGCTGGCAGGGCGACACGCCACGTGGTTTGGTGGCGCGCCACGGATTGACTGGCGGTTGAGGCGCTTTCGTAGGGTGGGTTAGCCGCCT